>NZ_FWWT01000012.1 GCF_900176035.1 Desulfonispora thiosulfatigenes DSM 11270
TTTCCCGGAGTTATCCCCCAACTTATGGGCAGGTTACCCACGCGTTACTCACCCGTCCGCCACTAACTTTTAGTATTTAGTAAACTAAATACTAAAAGTCCGTTCGACTTGCATGTGTTAGGCATGCCGCCAGCGTTCGTCCTGAGCCAGGATCAAACTCTCCATTAATATCCTGCAAGCTCAAAACCAACATTTGGCTTTGTTATTTATCCGTTTGTTACTTGTGGTCTGTTTCTTTATAACTGTTTGATTTTCAAAGAACAACTTGTTTAGAAGACTTGCGTTAAGTGCTTGTCTTGCTTTGTAGCACTCTTCTAATATTTTCTTTTGTTTCACGCCCTGTTGTGGCGACAAAACTTATCTTATCATTTTAAATTGTTTGTGTCAACATTTATTTATGTGTTTAAAATGTTTGGCATCCCCTCTTGGCGACAAGATTTATCTTACCATCATTTAAATATTTGGTCAACCTTATTTATTATTATTTTCGACATTTTCTTAATACATTTTTAAACATACAATTAATCTTCCTTTATAGTGCTAATATTATCATCTTTAAAATAATCATCTTTTTATGATTAACATCTTTCTAAATAAAAAAAGCAGTACCTTTAAAGTACCGCTAACTTACTAGTAGTTTTTCATATTCTTTTACTTTAGTTTTATCTAAAGGCTTTATGCCTGCTAGCTTATAATCTATTCCCAGCCCTGTATATTTATTTTCGCCCAAATTATGATAAGGTAGTAATTCAATCTTTTCAACATTCTTAAAAGTTTTAATTTCTTTTCTTAAACCTAATAAATGTTCTCTGGAACTTGTAACCCCTGGCACAACAACATGTCTTAACCATAGCTTTTTATTAGCCTTTAAAACTTCTTCTTTAAATTCTTTATACTCTTCAATTCTTCCACCAGTTAAATCCTTATATCCCCTGGCATTAACATGCTTGATATCTAAAATTACTAAATCAGTATATTTTAAAATTTCTGCATAGTTACCTTGTCCAAAACCTGCCGTATCGATAGTTGTATGAATATTATTCTTTTTACATAACTTCAAAAACTCTAATAAAAACTCTGGTTGTAAGAGGGGGTCTCCTCCTGAACAAGTAACCCCTCCATTTGATTTCTCAAAATAAGGTTTAAATCTGATAGCCTTTTTTACTAATTCTTCTGCTGAGATTTCCGTTCCTCCATTAACATTCCAAGTATCAGGATTATGACAATAACTACATCTTAATTTACATCCTTGAAAAAAAACAACATATCTTATACCCGGACCATCTAGTAAACCCATTGTTTCTATAGAATGTATTTTTCCCATTATTATCACCTACCCAGCCATATTTTCATGAAATGTTCTATTAACTACTTCTAGTTGCTGTGCTCTTGTTAATCTATTAAAGTTTACAGCATAACCTGATACTCTTACGGTTAAGTTTGGATAATTTTCTGGATTTTCAATGGCAGCTAATAATGTTTCTCTGTTAATCACATTCACATTTAAATGCTGAGCTCCTTGTGAAAAATACCCATCTAATATATTAACTAAATTACTAATTCTCATTTCTTCATCTTTACCTAAAGCTTCTGGTACAATTGAAAATGTATTAGATACTCCATCTTGGCAAACACCACGATATGGTATCTTGGCTACAGAGTTTAAAGAAGCAAGTGCACCATTTATATCTCGTCCATGCATTGGGTTAGCACCTGGAGCAAAGGCCTCACCACTTTTTCTACCATCAGGAGTACTGCCTGTTTTTTTGCCATAAACCACATTAGAGGTAATTGTTAAAACAGATAAAGTATGTTCGGCTTCCCGATATGTTTCATGTTTTTTTAATTCGCTAATAAATTTGTGCACTATTTCTACCGCTATATCGTCAACATTATTATCGTCGTTTCCGTACTTTGGGAATTCTCCCGTTATTTCAAATGAAGTGGCGATTCCATTTTCTCTGATTGCCTTTACCTCTGCATATTTTAAAGCGCTTAATGAATCAGCGGTTACAGATAAACCTGCTACTCCAAATGCCATAATTCTTTTTATTTCTGTATCATGAAGGGCCATTAACCCTGCTTCATATGCATATTTATCATGCATATAGTGGATAATATTTAAGGTATTAACATAAAGTTCAGCTACATATTCTAAAACTTTAAAGTAGTTTGCTTTAACCTTTTCATAATCTAAAATTTCACCTTCTATTTTTTCGATACCTGGAACCACTAAAGTTCCATTTTGTTCATCAATTCCGCCATTAATAGCATATAGAAGGGATTTTGCTAAATTACATCTTGCTCCAAAAAATTGCATTTGCTTTCCAAGCTCCATCGCCGAAACACAGCATGCAATACCGTAATCATCACCATAAATGGGACGCATAATTTCGTCATTTTCATATTGAATTGCGTCTGTTTTAATACTCATTTGTGCGCAATATTTTTTAAAGTTTTCTGGTAACTTATCTGACCATAGTACTGTAATATTCGGTTCTGGACTCTGACCTAAATTAATTAAAGTATGCATAAGTCTATATGAATTTTTAGTAACCAAAGCAGTTCCACCTATGCTCATGCCTCCAATAGACTCAGTAACCCAATTAGGATCTCCTGCAAATAAGTCATTATATTCCGGAGTCCTTAAATGTCTAACCATTCTTAATTTAATAATAAATTGATCAATTATTTCTTGGGCTTCTTTTTCTGTTAAACTACCATTTTTTAAATCTCTTTCAATATAGATATCAATAAATGTGCTCACTCTACCAAGAGACATAGCCGCTCCATTATTTTCTTTAATTCCTGCTAGGTAGCCAAAATAAACAAATTGCACTGCTTCTAAAGCATTTTTAGCAGGACCAGAAATATCTACCCCATAAGAACTAGCCATGTTTTTCATTTTTCCAAGGGCTCTAATTTGTTCAGATATTTCTTCTCTTTGGCGAATTAAATGCTCGTTCATAGAACCTTTCGCATTTTTTAAATCTTTCTTTTTTTCTGCAATTAAATGATCTATTCCATATAATGCGATTCTTCTAAAGTCCCCAATAATTCTGCCTCTACCATACGCATCAGGTAAACCCGTTAATAGTCCCGCTGTTCTCGCTAGTCTTGCTTCTTCTGTATATGCATCAAAAACTCCTTGATTATGAGTTTTACGATAATTTGAAAATACTTCCTTTATCTCAGGATCTATACTATAGCCATATTCCTTTAAAGCACTTTCCACCATTCTTACTCCGCCATAAGGATTAATCATTCTTTTTAAAGGTGCATCTGTTTGCAGTCCGACAATTACTTCATTTTCTTTATCGAGAAAACCTGGCTCAAAATTATCAATACCCGAAACATTTTTCGTATCAACACCTAGTACACTTTTTTTAAGTTCCTCTAAAAGTAAGTAATTAAATTTAGTATTTAACTTTTCCGTTTTTATAGTAGCCGCTTCTAAAAAGCTTTCATCCCCATAATAAGGAGTATAATTTTTTTGAATAAAGTTTTGAATATCAATTTTTTCCGTCCAAATACCTTCTTTAAAACCATTCCACTCATTTCTAAACATAAAAATGACCCCCTTGACTAAAAATTATTCAGCCTTGGGGGTAAAAAACAGACCACCCAGGCTAGATTATATTCTTGGCCCAGGCGGTCGGCTTCAAGTAATCACACTTCACGTGGTTAATTCCACATTTTTCTCCGCCAGTCATGTGATTACGTCTTTAATTGTTGTCTTTATAATAACAATAGGCGAACATTTTGTCAATACACATTGATTATGTATTTATTGTTGTGTCTTATCTTAACTATTATATTAATTTGAGATATAATGTTCGTTTATTTCGCTAACTCATACATAGCATGGGCATAAATCTTTGCACACTTAGTTAAAGTTTCTATTTTAATATATTCATCCTTTTGATGTGCTACTTCTTCTTCACCCATAAATAAAGCTCCAAAAGCTACCGCATTTTTTAATGCTCTTGCATATGTTCCTCCACCTATAACCAGTGGTTTACTTTCCATATCCCTAGTTTGCTCCCTATAAACAGCCATAAGTTTTTGCACTAATTCGTGATCTTCCGGTAGGTAAATCGGCAACTTTTCTTCTAAAGGAGTAATTTCAAGACCTGTACCTTTTAATTTTTCTTGTATACCAGTGTAGACCCTTTTACTATCATAACTAATCGGATATCTGATATTTACAGTAAGCTTAACTTTACTTTCATCTAGATCTATCATTCCTACATTAAAAACTAACTTTCCTGATACTTCATCTTGGAGGGCACATCCTATATTCTCCCCATGATAGCCCATCCCTATTTTACCATTATATAAATCAACAAATTCCTTAGCTTCTCCTTCTAACGGTAATTCACCTAAAACCGTCATCATGAGCGAAATTGCATTAAGTCCTGCCTCTGGCGTACTACCATGAGCTGAAATACCCGTAGTTTTAATAATTAACTCATTTTCCTTAAATTCTATCTTGGCCTCTTTTACCTCTGATAGCCTTTTCTGATAAACTTCCTGATCACTTTTACTTAACTGAATGCTAGCCTCACAACTATCTGGCACCATATTAGGCGCATTACCACCTTTTATTTTAAGCCTAGATCCTTCTTTTTGAGCTAACTTCTTCTCTAAATCAAAAATCAAAATCCCTTTTTCGCCTTGAATTACGGGAAAGTTAGCATCAGGCACAAAAGCCATATCAGGCGCTTTTACCTTTTTGAGATAATAATCGATCCCTTTCCAATTAGTTTCTTCATTCGTTCCAAGAATTATGCGGATTTTTTTCTTAATAGAAAGACCAGAATCCTTTAACGCTTTCATCGCGTATAAACTAGCAATCGCTGGCCCTTTGTTATCGATCGCACCCCGCCCATATATTTTTCCATTTTCCACCACAGAACCATAAGGAGGGTAAGTCCATCCATCCCCCTCAGGCACAACGTCTAAATGCACTAAGACTCCTATTATTTCCTCACCTGCACCATAATCAATGTGACCAGCATAATTATCAATATTTTCTACCTTAAAACCAAGCTCTTGACCTAAATTTAAAACGTACTTTAACGCCTGATCTACACCTTCACCAAAAGGCATATTTTCTCTAGGACTTTCTTCCACACTTCTAATGTTAATTAATTCTTTCGTTGACTTAATCATTTCTTCTTGATATTTTTCCACAGTTTCAGTAAACTGCATAAAATCACTCCCTATATTTCCTTATACATATATTATCCTTAAAATTACTTACTTTAAACCCAAATAGTATTTTAAAAAACCTTTAAGTTTAGGTTATAATAAAAATAGGGTTATTTACCTACATTCTTGCTCATAAATATAATTATAAAGTAATTGAAATGCAGATTACATTAATTATATGTAGTCTATTCTATGTATAAATATCTATACAGCAAAGCACAAACTATCTTATACACTAGATAAAAAAAGGAGAGATAATAAATGGCTACAAAAGGTTGTATCAAATGCGGTAGTACAGATGCTGCTACCAAAGAAATTTCCACTACAGGTACTGGTCTTTCAAAACTATTTGACGTACAAAATAATAAATTCTTAGTGGTTTATTGTAAAAATTGTGGTTACTGTGAATTTTATAATAAAGAAGCTTCCCTAGCTTCTAATGTAATTGACTTTTTCTTTGGTGGTTAAGATGCATTTAAAAAGGCTAACCATATTCACTATGGTTAGCCTTTTTCTCTATATCATTTTAAACCGTTCAGGCAAGATAATACCTGCTCTTTTAATTACGTCTTTTGCTCTTTGTTCTGCTTCTTTTACAATATCCTCTTCATTTATGGTTAAAACCTTCCGCTCTTTCATGAGCCATTTACCATTACACATGGATGACTCTACATTGCTTGACTGCATCGCATATACTATATTTGCCACAGGATCATGCATAGGTATGCTACCTATTGATTTTGGATTTAGAATAATTAAGTCCGCTTTTTTCCCTACTTCTAATGAGCCAATTTCATCTTCTAAAAGAACTGACTTTGCTCCATTTAAAGTTGCCATTTCTAATACTTGTTCTGCTGGAACTGCTTTTGGGTCTAATGTTCTTCCTTTATGAATTAAGGACGTTAGATACATTTCTCCCATCATATCCATTCTATTATTAGATGGTGCTCCATCTGTCCCGATCGAAA
This sequence comes from Desulfonispora thiosulfatigenes DSM 11270, assembly GCF_900176035.1. Taxonomy (NCBI): domain Bacteria; kingdom Bacillati; phylum Bacillota; class Clostridia; order Eubacteriales; family Peptococcaceae; genus Desulfonispora; species Desulfonispora thiosulfatigenes. The sequence continues at coordinate 6,183 of NZ_FWWT01000012.1, forward strand.
CTGGGATGCCTTTAGCTAACATTTCTGGAACTTTAGCAAATCCTAAAACAACCTTCATAGCTGCACCTGGATTATGCGAAACCTTAACATTATGCTGTTTAAATAAATCTACTTCTTGATCTGATAGCCAGACGGTATGGACGGCTAAGAAGTTTTTATCTAAAACTCCAAGATTATTTAAATGCTGTACGGTTGTTGCACCTTTAGTTTCTTTCGCAAAAAGTACTTCTCCTTCGATTTCTGCTACGTGCATATGAATTCCTACGCCATATTTGTCCGCTAATTCCTTGGTTTTTATAATTAATTGATCCGTATTGTTAAAAATAGTGCGAAGTCCAAACCAAGACTTAATTCGACCGTCTGCTTTATTATGCCAGCGTTCATATAATTCTATTTGCTTTTCTAAGCATTCTTCTGTTGTTTCTTGCCACTTCTTAGGAATACCTTCACCACAGTCCATAGTGGAGCGAGTTAACATTGCTCTCAGTCCAGCTTCAGTTACCGCTCTTCCCATTCCGTCAACTTCTTGTCCCCCTGCTTCGGCAAAAGTAGTAACTCCGCTTTTAATTAATTCAACCGAGCATGCTAAAGACGATATATAGGAATCTTCTAAAGTTAAATTGCTTTCATATGGCCAAATTCTTTCGCGTAGCCAAGTTAGTAAATCCACATCATCTGCTATACCTCTACCTAATTGTTGAGATAAATGCACATGAGTATTGATTAATCCTGGCATAATAATCTTACCTGTAGCATCTACTATTTCTGCATCAGCACCTACTATTTCTACATTTACTCTGCCTATTTCTTTAATTTTATCATCTTCTATTAAAATATCACCGTTAGTAAAAACTTGCTTTTCTTGGTTCATGGAAATAATATAAGCATTTTTAATTAATATTTGATTCATTTAATCCCCTCTTTTTTACGTTATTATCTACTATCCAAGCTGCTTTTAACAGGAGGCAAAATTATGTTTAAAATTACAGTTGATAATGCTCCTACTGCCATACCTGAAGATAAAATATAATTTGCATAACTAGGAAGTGTGTATAATACATCTTTTGGAAATGCATTTGCTCCCAAAGTAAATAAAATAGGAATCCCGATTACCATCATATTACGTTCATTTAATTCTATGTTTTGAATAGCTCTAAATCCATTCATCGCAATAATAACGCAAACTACTCCAAATATACCATTGATTACAACCCCTGGAATACAAGCAATAATATTCATTACTTTTGGGATAAATCCTAAAAGTATTAAAATAACTCCACCTGCCATGATTGCCATTCTACTTGCCACACCAGTTACCGCGATTATTCCAGCATTTGTAGAATAACCTGTCATCGGTGTTCCTCCAAATAATGCTCCAACCAAGCAACCAAGACCTTCTCCGACAGCTGCACTATTGAGTCTTTTTTCAGGAATCTCTGTACCTGTTACTGCTGATACCGCAAACCAGGTTCCTGTTGTTTCTACTAAAACTACCAAATAAATAAAGATCATCGTTAAAACTGACTTTAATTCAAATATAGGAGTCCCAAAAGGAAATAGCTTTGGTAACGAAAACCAAGCAGCCTTTTTTACAGCACTAAAATCAAGTATTCCAAAAGTTGAAGCAAAGAGAGTACCCCCTACTAATGCAATAATTACCGAAGCAATTCGTAATACTTTTCCTGCTCCAGTAAATCTTGTGCCAATTAACATACAAGTAATTAACAATGCTGCTGAAAATAAGCCAATTATAGCATTATTCCCTAAGTTACCAGGTGCTGTAAATATATTATTCATAGCTACCGGCATTAAAGAAATTCCGACAATTATGATTACCGTTCCCCCTACAATAGGAGGAATAAATTTACTTATTATTTTCGCTAAAAAACGCAAAGGAAAACCTAATAAAATTAAAATAATAGCGCCTGGAATTAAACTTCCAATCATTGTCCTAAGACCTAACTCACTTCCAATAGCAGCAAGAGCTGCAATCGGTATATACGAAGGTCCTTGCATAATAGGGTAACGCATACAAAAACCAGTTTGTATTAAAGTAGCAATACCTGCTGCTAAAAAGCTCATTTGAATAAAAAAGGCCGTATTACTTTGATCTAAGGCTAACAAACTCGCTAAAATAATGGGTACTATATATAAGTCCATGGCTAATACATGCTGTAAGCCTAAAATAAAAGCTTCTTTATAACTTATTTTTTCATCTACCCCTACTAAAATATTAGTTCCACCCTTGTCCATTTAAACTCCCCCTCGTAAATATTGTCGAATATTGCATCTCCATTATAACCAGATATGTGGGAGTTTCCTAGTAAAATCGTATATTATTATAAAAGTCATTATAATAGTTCGTGTATGAAAAGCATTTCTTTATTTACGTCTTAAGTTTTAGGCATTTTTATACATTTTCATTAAATATAGAGAAACAATCAAAGTCAAAATTTCTGAAAAAGGGGTAGCAAGCCAAACACCTTTTATATGGAAGAACTTAGTTAAGACCAGTAAACCTAAAATAATAAAAATAAAACTTCTTAATAAAGAAATAATCGTAGATACCCTAGACTTTTCCATGGATTGAAAAAAGGAAGCAATTACTACGTTTATGCCCATAAATAAATAAGCACTAAAATAAATTTTTATTGCTGCTGAGGCTAAATTAATTAATTCCAAGTCTTCATTATTAAAGAGCATTGTAATATTTTTACCAAAGAATAAGCCAATCGTGTAAAAAAAGATTCCTAGAAAAATTGAAACCTTTATTCCGAGCCATAAAACTTTATTAACCCTTTTGAAATTATTAGCCCCAAAATTGTAACTAATTATCGGCTGAATAGCCTGAGAGATAGAAATAAAAACCATAATTACTAAGGCATGAATATAATTAATAATGCTATACACCGAAACTCCTAAATCACCACTTAAATCCATTAATACTAGGTTAAAGATAAGAGCTATAACGCCTGTAGCTATCTCCGTAATAAAAACTGGCGTACCATTACTGAAAATCCGTGCTGTATCCTTCATTTTTAATTTAGCGAAGTTCAATCGCAAGGAACCCTTTTTAAAAATAAAATGTACTAATAATACTACAAAAACAGCAAGCTGACCTAATCCCGTAGCAAAAGAAGCGCCTTCTAATCCCCATTTATATATAAATATAAAAAGATAATCTAAGATGATATTTATAATTGCGCCTGCACTCATAGCGTACATAACTAGATTAGGATTTCCATCATTCCTGATTAATGCATTTAAAGAATCTCCTAAAATAAAGGTAAAGCTGAAAAAAAATAAGATGCGTAAATATCCTGTTACATAGTGTAATAGTTTTGCATCAGCACCTAAAAGATATGCTATTTTTTCCAAATATATATTTCCTAATATCGTTATTATTATCGTAATAATGACCGCTAAAGTCATACATTGTCCAAAAATATTTTGTCCCTTTTGATATTCTTTTTGTCCAAAATATACTGATATTACAGTAGCCCCTCCGATCCCAATCCAAAGAGCAAGAGCAATTAAGAGCATAAAAATAGGAAAACAAATATTTACACTAGCTAGACCTTCTCTTCCTACAGCCCTCCCGACAAAAATACCATCAATAACAATATTAATAGACATCATCAACATTCCAATTAAGGATGGAATAAAATATTTATAAAATAAACGTGCGATTGAATCATTTTCTAAGTCAATTTTCTTCGTCATTAAACCTTCTCCCTACTAATTATCCTATCTTAAAGTAAAATCATTTGAATAAAATTATACGCTAATTTCAAACCATAAATAATCACTATAACTCCACATATTCTATTTAGCGCTTTTAAAATATTAGTAGTAAAACTTTTCTTTGTCCATTGTATTACCGTTGTAAGACCCATAAACCAAAAAAACGAGGCTAAGCAAACTCCTAAAATAAATAATTTAACACCTTCCATAGGAAGAGATGCTCGATATCCTCCTAATAATAATGATCCATCTATAATAGCTTGAGGATTGGCCCAGGTAACTAGAAAACAGGCTAAAAGAATTTGTTTAAAAGGTTTATCTATTTCTAGCTTTATTTCAAAAGTAGGGGTGCTTTTAATAAGTCCGTAACCAATAAAAATAATCGCTATACTACCAACTAAGAGGATTACTGCTTTTAGCATAAGTGATTTTTCAATTATAATTCCCATTCCATAAAAACAAGCAAGAGCAAGCGTTATATCAAAGAAGATTACAGCTAAGGCTACTTGATAAGATGTAAGCCAATTTTTTCGTAAAGAAAAATTAATTATGTAGAGATTTTGCATACCAATTGGAACTAAATAAGCTAACCCTAATAAAAATCCTTGAACAATATATGTGAACATTTGCTACTCCTTAATTATAAAATATTTCTTTATGTACTAATACCTTTTTTAAAATATCCTGATTTAACTTATAACCAATGCCTATATTTTCTGAAACCTTAATTATACCATTATTCATCTTTATTTCTGGAAGTATAATATCATTTTCCCAGTATTTATTAGACCCTGCTGTATCAGCAGGCAGGCTAAAATGCGGCAATGAATAAAGAGCCAGAGCCTGTGCCCTTGCAATCCCTGCTTCTAACATACCCCCACCCCAAAGAGCAATATTATGTTCCTTGCATAAATCATGAATACTTTTAGCTGCACTAATTCCTCCAACTCGGCTTGGTTTAAGATTGACCACTTTACAACTTCTCATTTCTAACGCGACTTTTAAATCATGTACTGAAGTTATGCTTTCATCTAAACAAATAGGAGTAGTGATCTTTTCTTGTAATTTGGCATGATAAAACAGATCATCACAGGCTAAGGGTTGTTCAATCATCATGAGATCGTACCTATCTAAAGATTTTAATATCTCAAAATCTTTTACTGTATAAGCAGAATTTGCATCCACCATTAAAGGTAAATGAGGAAATGAGTTACGAATGGCTTCTAATATTTCATGTTCTATTCCGGGTTTTATTTTAATCTTTACTCGTTTATATCCTTGTGCTAAGGATTTTTCGATTTGGGCTAACATTTCCGGAACCTTTTTAAGTCCAATAGCAATGCCTATTTCTATTTCTTTTTTTGTTCCTCCAATTGCATTAGCCAGGGATAACCTTTCTCTTTTAGCATATAAATCCCAAACTGCTCCCTCTAAAGCTGCCTTAGACATATTATTTCGCCGAATAGGAATAAATCTTGCCCCTACTTCATCTGGATGCTTAATCCTCTCTTTAAATAATAGAGGAATTAGAAATTCTTTCATAATATGTAGGCAAGTGTGTAAGGTTTCTTCGGTATAAAAAGGATCACTAAAGGCTACACATTCCCCAAGCCCGATAAATCCATCCTTATCTTCTATTTCAATAACGATACTAGGGCGCTTAGTTACTTTGCCATAACTTGTGACAAAGGGATTTTTTAATTCCAAGGCAATCTGGTATAAGGTAATCTTTTTAATTTTCATCATAATCACCTCGTTTAGTTTGTATATAATCCTTATATAATTGTCTAAGTATATTTTTCATTGTTAATTGAGTTATCCTAATTTAAGTATTCTAAAAGTTTGCGTCGTAATAATTTATTACTAGCATTACGTGGCAAACTTTCCACAAAGATAATCCGGGTTGGAACTTTATATTTAGCAAGTCTCTCACCACAATAATGCTGTAACTGGTGGGCTAAAAGCTTTGTATCTTTAAAATATTTAATATCTTCATTATTTTTATTATCTATAATAGCTTGATTATTTTTACGATTTTTACTTTCTTTAACCTTAATAAAGGCAATGGGAACCTTGCCCCACTTTTCATCATCCATACCCGTAACCCCTACTTCCTCGACATCAGGATGAGTTAATAACACAGTTTCTATTTCAGCAGGATAAATGTTTTCCCCTCCTGAAATAATTAAATCACTACGCCTGTCTACAATATATAAAAATCCTTCTTCATCTACATAACCTAAATCTCCAGTGTAGATCCATCCTTCTTTAAAAGCTTCTTTTGTCGCCTTTTCATTATGATAATATCCTTTAGTCACACTTGGTCCTTTAACTACTATTTCGCCTACTTCGTTAATTATTTCTTGATCCTTACTCATGATTTTTAACTGCGCTGGAAATAAAGGCTTGCCTGCTGAGCCCAGTTTAGATGTTAAATATTCCGGACTAAGGGTAACTATTTGCGAGGCTGTTTCAGTCATACCATAAGTTTGAAAAACAGGGATTTTTCTTTTTTGACTCTCTTCTAGTAAACTTCGAGGTACAAATCCTCCACCGAGTAACACGCACCGAAGAGAACTGGGATAAGAATCTTGTTTTAAATTATCCAGCATTTTTTGTAGCTGAATACTAACCACAGATATAAGAGTAACTCCATGATTTAAAAGAGACTGATTAACTTTTTGCGCCTCAAAATTCTCATGTACTACTATCCTAATTCCATAAATTACACTACGCATTAAAATTGATAATCCACTTACATGAAATATCGGCAGGGCTAATAACCAAGTATCATTATTATCTAGACCTAAATTAAGGCAAGATCCTACTGCACTCCAAAAATGGTTGCCATAAGATAACGTAACTCCTTTAGGCGTACCTGTAGTTCCAGAAGTATAAATAATGGAATGGATTTTAGCTAAATTTATTTCTGTTTGTAAAGGAATTTCCATTTCCTTTAACGTAGAAAGTTGTTTTATACTAATTGTTTCTAATTTAAATTTAAGATTAACTTTTTCTTGCTGGCATGCTAGATTTATTTTCACCACAAGTTCCTCATAATTATCAGCATAAATTAATCTTTTTACCCCTGCATCTTGTACTTGAAAGGCTAATTCTTTAGGCGATAATCTCGTGTTTAAAAAGACTAAAGTAACATCTAAATAGGCTAGGGCATGAATTAAAATAATCGCCGGGAAATCATTTTTTAGTAATAGTGCTATATTTTCCTCATCTTCAATGTCTAAACTTGCTACTTGCCTAGCCATTATCTTTGCCTGTTCATTTAGCTCCTTGAAGGTCATTTTTTCCTCTTCATTTTCAATTGCAATTCGCTTCGGAGTCAAATCAGCTCTTTTAGCTAACCAATTAGGCATTGTTTCACTACTCATGTTTTTCTCCTTTTAAATAATATAAAATCAGCTTGAATAATCAAGCTGAATTTTGTTTACGGAAAACGTGGGAATTTTTTAAAATCTGGTTGTCTTTTTTCTTTAAAGGCATCTCTACCTTCTTTGGCTTCATCAGTAGTATAATATAATAAAGTAGCATCCCCGCCAAATTGTTGCAGCCCTGCAAGACCATCAGTATCTGCATTAAAAGATGCTTTTAAAAAGCGTAAAGCTGTAGGAGATTTATCTAACATTTCCTCACACCATTTTACAGTTTCTTCTTCCAATTGTTCTAAAGGAACAACTGTATTTACAAGTCCCATATCTAAAGCTTCCTGGGCATTATATTGACGACATAAATACCAAATTTCACGGGCCTTTTTATGTCCAACAATACGAGCTAAATAACCTGCACCATATCCTGCGTCAAAGCTTCCTACCTTTGGTCCAGTTTGTCCAAAAATTGCATTATCAGCTGCAATAGTTAAATCACAAACAATATGTAAAACATGTCCTCCCCCAATAGCATATCCAGCTACCATTGCTACCACAGGCTTTGGCGTAAATCTAATTAAACGCTGAAGATCTAATACATTTAAACGAGGAATTTTATCCTCTCCTATGTAACCGCCATGACCTCGTACCTTTTGGTCACCACCTGAACAAAAAGCCTTTCCCCCTGCACCAGCTAAGATAATTACACCAATGTTTTCATCATCTCTAGCATAAGCAAAAGCATCTATCATTTCACTTACTGTTTTAGGACGAAAAGCATTATGTACCTCAGGACGATTAATTGTAATTTTAGCGATTCCCTCGTGCGTATGATATAAAATGTCTTCATATTCACGTTCTTGTATCCATTTAATTGTCATTTTTATACCTCCCCTGTAAAAATTCCAAAATTAAATTACTAAATATGTGTGGCTTTTCTAAATGCACTATATGACTTGCTTCTTGAACTACTTCTTTCTGGGCATTTGGCAAACGCTTAGCCATCTCAGCTGCTATTTTGCAATACTTTTTATCCTTTTCACCTACAATGAGTAAAACCGGAACTTTTATCTCTTGCAAGGCGTGCCATAAAGGTTTTTGCCTTCCCGTTCCCATACCACGCAAACTATTAGCTAATCCTTTAGTATCATTATTTAAACGTTCTTGATGTAAGGCATTTTTCTTTTCTTTTGCTATCTCTTTTAAATTAAATAAAGGTAAGCTATCCCAGTAGGAGACAAACTCCGCTATGCCTTTTTCTTCGATAAATGTGGCTAATTCGTAATCCTGTTCTCGCCTTAGCTCACGTTCTTCCTCATTTTCTAACCCTGGTGAGCTACTTTCTAAAATTAAAGAAGCGATCATCTGTGGATATTTAAACACAAAGTTGAGAGCCAGCCTTCCTCCCATGGAATAGCCAAAGAGATGAGTTTTAGCAATGTTTAAATTTTTTAAGATTACCTTTAAATCTTCAGCTACCTTGTCCATTTCATAGCGCCTATAATCTGCAGGTTTAGCTGAGTTTCCATGTCCTAGGATATCAACTAAAATTACTTGATAATCTTGGGACCATAAATCACTAAATTTACTAAAGCTCTTACTAGATCCACTAAAACCATGTAATACTAAGACAGGTTCTCCCGCTCCTTGTACCTCAACATGATAATCCAGGTGATTAACTTTCATTTTTTTTAAGCTCTTGATCTATTTTTGGCATCAAAGAACTCCAAATTTCACAATGAGCCTTTTCATTAGTCTCTCGATTTGAAGGCACTTCAATAACCGATAGCCCTTTGCTTGTAAATCCTTTAGAGACACCTTCCCTAAATTCTTCCCAAGAGTTTATTTTAGTAAAAGACCCTTGATACATTTTTACTAAATTTTCATAATCTAAACCCATAGGTGTACCAAATAATTCTTCAAAATGTTTACCATATTTTGCTTGTGGTAAAAAGGAAAAAATTCCGCCACCATCATTATTAACTAGAATAATAGTTATATCAAGATTATATAGTTTAGTTAAAAATAAAGCATTAGAATCATGGAAAAAAGATAAATCTCCAATTACAAGCACTAAAGGATTATGAACAGTACTTGCTCCTAGGGCACTTGAAATTACCCCATCTATCCCATTTGTTCCCCTATTAGCTAAAAATTTCACTTCTTTATCGGTACAAGTAAAAAAATAATCAGCATCTCTTATAGGCATACTATTACCTAAAAACAAGATAGACTTTTCAGGTAAGATTTTTTGCAGTTCAATCATCACTCCACCTTCAAATAATTCTGCTTTTGTTCCTTCACTTACCATATGCTCAGCTGCTAAAGTATTAATTTTTTGCCAAAACTCACCCCATTTAGTGGGAATCTTCTCAGGTAACATTTCTCCTAAACTCCTGCAAAATTCTGCTTCGTCAGTATAAATCATCTGTGCAGCTTTTAGCGTGGGTTCTCGCCAGCTAGTATTTTCATCAATAATTATTTGCTCACATTCGCTAGATCCTTCTAAATATAATAATACTGCTTTGGAAACGGGCATTGCGCCAAACCTTAATACTAGCTCTGGTTTTACTAGCTTTTTAAAATTATCATTACGTAAAAAGGCATCATAACTATCAATTATCCACTCTTTTGAATGAACACCACAGCGTAAATTGGCTAAAGGATCGGCTAAAATCGGGTATTTTAAGATTTTAGCAAGCTTAATTATTTCATTAATCAGTTCAGCTTTAATATCGGGTCCACAAATAATTACACCCTTATCTTTGGTTCTTAGTTTGTCAGCTACTAAGTTAAGCTCTAGTTTATCTATTTTTCTCGAACCAGCTAAAACCTGAGTATAGGCATCTCCCCCCCTGCCACCATCCCATAAATTTTCTAATTCTAAATTAGGGATTAAAGGGTCCCGAAAAGGAAAGTTTAAATGTACTATCCCACTACAATCAAATTTTGCTATTCCCACTGCTCGATTTGCAACCATGCGCACATAATTAAGCATTCTTTCACTGTCTTCTGCTAAAGGCATTTCCACAAACCACTTAGCATATTTACCAAAAATATTAATTTGATCAATAGATTGTGGGGCTCCTACTTCTCGTAATTCATGAGGGCGATCTGCTGTAAGCACGATAAGTGGTACTCTTTGATAATGAGCCTCTACAATACTTGGCAGGTAATTTGCCACCGCAGTTCCTGAAGTACACACAAGCGCCACTGGTTTCTTCTTGGCCTTTGCTATTCCTAAAGCAAAATATCCAGCTGAGCGTTCATCTATTTGAATCCACGTCTTTATTTTAGGATGCTCCATCATTAACATAGAGATGGGAGTAGACCTAGATCCTGGACTAATTACAATATCCTCGACCCCAGATTTTGCTAATTCATCTACAAAACTTGCTATATATTTCGTCATAGCATCACGGGTATTCATCTTCTCATCCCCTTAAAGCTGATAACATAGGCTTAAATTTCATTTCTGTTTCTTGATATTCTTGTGCCGGATTTGACCTTTCAACAATTCCACCACCGGCAAATAAAGATACTATATTTCCTTTTATTAAACTAGAACGAATGGCCACAGCAAATTCGCCATCACATTTACTATCTAGCCAGCCAATAGGGCCTGCATACCATCCTCGATCTAAAACCTCTTTTTTTCTAATAATATTCATACTTATTTCCTTGGGATATCCCCCTAAAGCTGGAGTAGGATGTAATCTTTCTACCATATCTAATATAGTAACCCCTTCTTTAGCCAATCCTTTTACTGGTGTATGTAAATGCTTAACATTTTTTAAATCATATAAACTAGGTGATTTGGCTATTTCTACTTCCTCGCATCCTTTTTCCATTGCATTTTTTATCATCTCTACCACTAAAGCATGCTCGTATAAGTTTTTATGATCATTTAATAATTCATTTCCAAGTTTTTCATCTTCGGCAGGAGTTTTGCCCCTTCCAATCGTCCCAGCTAAACACATTGACTTAAACTCATTTTTTTCCTTTTTAACTAATAGTTCAGGCGATGCTCCTATAAAGCAATCCTCTTCACATTCTAAAGCAAAGATATAGCTTTTAGGTTGCTCATCTAAGAGTCTTTCTAAAACCGTGGCTACTTCTATCTTTTCCCGCATTTGCAGTCTTAATTCTCTTGCCAATACCACTTTATTTACATATCCTTGTTTAATCTCACTTACTACACCTGCTACAGAATTTAACCAGGATTCGACATTTATATTTTCTTTATTTATAACTATATTTTCGTTATTGTCCTGTATTGTTTTCCTTTGAAAAATGATTTTTTCTTTTTCCTTCATATCCTTAATAACTTCTTCTAATCTATCATTGGCATGAATAAGGACATTAAAAGTTAAAAAAGTCTTTCCTTTATTAATAGTAAGCATATAACTTGGTACTACCATTTTTGCCTCTTGATAGTTTTTCCATAAATCCGTTTTATCTTTATCAGGGTCAAATGAAAACCCACCAAAGAGAATAGGACCTATACCCGAACTTGGCTTTAGTTCTATATTACTTATTTGATTATCCACTAATCTTTGCCATTCATATTGCACAGCCCAAAACCTTTGCTGGGAAAAGTCATTGCTAATTGTATAAGCATGTCCTAATCCTACTAAATACTGATTTCTCGAAGGTTCAGACCAAAGAAACCGGGTTCCTTTAAATAAACTTCCTAGGGTAAAAAAGGTTAAGGGATTAATTTCATCGATTTCTTGTACATAACTAAGTAAGATATTAGTCTTTCTATCTTTAGCGCGATTTATTGCCATTTGTATCAAATCGTATAATTCTTTATTTTCAGCTTTCACTTGAAAATACCTCCACGTCTTTTCATCAATCGTGCATTTTAATCTTTAAAATATTATACTAAGGTTAATTATATCTAATATACTCACAAATTAAAAGAAACTGAAAAATCAGGAGGGGTAAAATGAATTTTAAAAATACTATCCATGAATCTTTAGAAATTAAAACTGTAGAGTTAACCAAAGAAAAGGTAATCTTAAGTATGCCCGTAGGACCAAAAACTCATCAACCGATGGGTTACCTTCATGGAGGGGCATCAGTAGTTTTAGCTGAATCAGCAGCGAGTATGGGGACATTATTATATCTTGATTTAGAAAAGGAAACGGCTGTTGGCATTGAAATAAATGCCAATCATCTAAAAAGTAAAAAAGATGGACTTGTAAGAGCAGTGGCTACCCCCATTCATAAAGGAAGGACTATCATGGTCTGGAATATTGAAATACTGGATGAACAAGATGAAAAAATCTGTATTTGCCGCTGCACAATTGGCATAGTAACAAAAAAAAGGGGCACCTAGCCCCTTAATTAATATAATTTTATTGTTTGATTCTTTTCATCCCACTCAACTTTTAAATTAAGACTTTCAGATACAGCTCTTAATGGGAGCATTGTTCTTCCTTCAATTATCTTTGGTGCGACATCAAGACTATTTGTTTTTCCGTTTACTACCATGAAATTATTCTCTGGCCAAAGGTCAATCCAGTTTTTTTCTTTTACAATAGTTACGTTGTTAGCTTCAGCCTCCCAGTTAACCTTTGCGCCAAGGGCTTCAGAGATAAATCTTACAGGCACTAATGTACGTCCACCAATGATTACTGGCGCTACATCCATTTCAAGGTTAGCTCCACCAGCTTGTAATGTCTTTTTGCCAATTGTTAATTCTAATGTTTTATGTTCTCCCGCTCCAGGTACTGTCCCTTGTTCATTACCACTAAATTGTAAGATAAAAGGTGCACTAAAGCCCTCGTATCTAGCTACTACAAAGCCTACAGCGTTACCCATAGTATCATTAATTGTTAAAGTTCCATCTGGTGAAACTTGTCCATAAAAGTTAAAGAATTCCCAATCTACTGAATAAGCAGGCACCTTTTTTGTTTCTCCATATTTAGTCTTCATAGTAATACTTAACTCTTTAGTATCTCCTGCAGCATTAGCTCCTGGTGTTCCTGTAACCTCCATTTGGTCAATATCATCTCTTCCTATTATTTTTATAGGAAATTTAATACTTTGATTATCAATACTTGCACTTATTTCTGTCTTTCCAGATTTAGCAGGAATAAATTTATTTTCTACAACGTTCCCTAGGTTTCCAACTTCTTGCCAAATTATAGGGAAGTTATTTGCATCTATTGGGTTATAATATTCATCATAAGCCTTTAGAGAAAATCTTGCTTCTTCATTTATTAAAAACATTTGTTCTTTTTCAGGTGCTTTTAAGCCCTGAATTTTAGTACCTGTAGGTGCATCAGAATAAACGCCTATTCCACTAATTACCATCCGTTCAGTTTTTTGTTCTGTAGCAAAAACCTTCTGGGTTTCGCTATCTCCTAAGGGTCTAGATACCATGGTAGTTGATCCACCACCATCAAGATTTAAAGCTTTCCATACTCCAATATGTTCAAAAAATGATGCTAAATCTTTAAGACTAATTCCAACACTATTTGTAGTACGTCCTTCTACACCAACCAAATAAAGAATATTACCATCCTGAGAAATCCCTGCAGCAGTTCTAGCACGAATACCACCTAAAGATGATAAATCCTTTGTATAAGGAACCGCTTTGCCATTATCAGCTAATAGGGCATGTCCCCCTACAACCATGGACCAGTTTTTATCTGGACTGATTGAATAATCAAGATCCACTGGGTCTCCTACTTTAAAGTTATCTAAAATAAACTTAGCAGAATCACCATGACCACGTAAAATGTACATTCCTTCTGGTACAGCGAAATCAAAGTACTTATCTTGTGATATTGCTTGAACTACACCGTTCTTTATAAGCATTTCAGTTGGAATTGTGTGTTCATCATTACCTCTAGTTGTTCCTCCCCATAAATCATTATAAAGATGTAATTTATTGGCGTGGCTATGGATTCCTCCTGGCTCCTCCCAATAAATGGTCTTATTAAGTCCAGATAATTTAAATACCGCTCCTGTAGGTGCAGCTACCTTTCCATCAAAAGAAAAAGCATCTATACTTGCTTTTCTATCTTTAGTAATCCCTAAGGCATACCAACCTTGTAAGTGTGAAGAAGAAGTAACAAGTCTATCTCCCATAACCATAGGTCCAATAGGAGATCCTTCTGCTTTAGTATTGTAAAAATCTCCATTAATAGCTGCTATAGCTCCTGTATATTTTGCCATTGCAGATACATTTAAGCGCTGAGTTAGTTTTCCAGATCCTGATATTGAATTAATCTGCACATAAGGATTTCGTAAATCTATCTCCATAACATGAATTTTCGCTAACCCTGGTTTTGTCTGCCAATCATATTTTTTTAACACAGCACCTGCTGTAATTGGTGTTTGTTCAGTTAGTTGTGGAACTCCGTTCTGTGCCGCCTCTGACACATTTGGTATCATCATTACTAATGTCATTAATAATATTGTTAAAAATCTAAACATTAAGATCCTCCTTCTACATTATCCTTTAACTAATTTTCTGTTTAATTTAATGATTTAGTTTTTTATCATCTCCCCTTTTTTCATCTTATTTAAAGGTCTCCTTTTTAATTAAAGACGTTTCTAATTTTTTTAAGTTTCATATTTATATTATATACCTTTTAAACTCTCTTGGAGTTTAAAAATATCCTTCATGAATTCTTATGCTTTAGAAGTAAAATGAACTAAAAAAAGGGGCCCTTAGCCCCTAAACTTTAAATCTTCCAATTAAATTAGTTAATCTTTCTGTTAGTTCAACTTGCTTTTGGGTAATGGTGACAATACCTTCAATGGCTCTAGTTTCTTCATTCATATTTGTGGCAATTTCTTGAGTTCCAGCATTAGTTTCTTCTATTGTAGAAGAAATTGTTTCCATACCTGCACTTGATTCTTTGGTACTTTCTTCTATATCTTGAGACCTGCTAGCAAATTCATCCATTAAATTATAGATTAAACTTGAATCCTTTTGATATTGTACTCCGATATCGACCATCTCTTGATAATCTGCTTTAACCTGATTATCAATAAATCCCAAAACACCATTTGCATTATCTGATAGATTTTGAAAGGCTTCTTGGACTTGTCTAATTACCACATCAATTTTACCTACTGTGCTACTAGATTGTTCTGCTAATTTGCGTACTTCATCAGCTACTACAGTAAATCCTCGGCCTTGTTCTCCCGCTCTTGCCGCTTCAATAGCAGCATTTAAGGCTAATAGATTTGTTTGTTCTGCTATATCAGAAATAACCTGGGCCATATTTACGATATCATCTACAACTTGTCCTTCTTTAATAGCCTTTAAGATATTTGCTTGTTTTTCGGTATATAATTCATTGGCAACCTTTTGCGAATTAGTAGCATTTTCTTTGATTTCTTCTGCCCTTTTTTCAATTTGATTTACTATCTTTTGCCCTTCTTCTGCTTTTTTAGTTAAATTAGTTACGATAGAAAATGTTTCCTGAGAAGAAGCTGAAACCTGTTCAGTTATCGCACTTGTCTCTTCCATACCAGCGGCTATTTCTTGCGTACTTGCATTAATTCCTTCTACTTGAGCTGTAATTTCTTCAGTATTTGCTGAAAGTTCTTCACTAGAAGCAGATAATTCCTCAGAACTTACTCTTATTTCTTGAATTAAATCCTTTAAATTAGTAATCATTTCTCTAAAATTACCAGCTAATTTTCCAATTTCATCTTCACCATTAACATCTATATCTACTATTAAATTACCACTAGCAACCTCACTTGTAATTTGGGAAAGATTCTTTAACGGTATTAATATCCGTCTTAATAAGTATAAAACTATCACGACTAATAAAATAATTATTGCTATTCCCATAGTTATACTTGAGCGAGCTTGTTTAATTACGGGATCATCAAGTACTTGTTCAGGAATAATTACTCCTAACGCAAATCCTGTCGATTTGATGGGTTGGTAAAAGGTATATTGCATCTCACCCTTAAAATCAGCTAAACCCCAACCTTCCTTTCCAGCAACCATTTCCTGTCCAATTTTACCTGCTTCATCTTCAAGATCTGTTATATTAGTTGACAAGATTAATGACTCATCTTTATGAGCTGTAAAAATTCCGCCTCTATCTACTAAAAAAGCATAACTACCTTCATACGGATCTAAGGCATTAACTATGTTATTTACCACTTCTGTAGAAAGGTCTATAGTCATAAGTCCTAAGAAATGATTTCCATCATAAACAGGGGTTGATAAGGTTACAACTGGTTTTCCTGTAAGTTTATCTATATACGGATTAGTATAATATGTCTTATTTTCTTGCTTTCCTTCCACATACCAATCCCTTTGACTTAAGATATAGTCATCACCATGATATGCTTCGCTGACATCATAAATATTTTGGGTACTTTCAGAAGCAAAGTAAATATTAAAAATATTCTTATCCCTTTCCACCACAGCTTTTATAGTAGATATGTAAGAATTATATTCTGCTTGTCCCATGTAAGTGGACGGATTACGATCTCTAGCCAACTCTACTTTTTTCGCAAAATCAATAATATCATTTGTGTCTGCTAAGGTTTCTAATATACCCATGTATCTTGTAAAATAGGAATCTATTTCCGCTGCTGCTCCCTTTGCAGCTTGTACCCCAGTATTATGTGCTCCTTCCCAGCCTACATTTTTAATGCCTTTAATATTTGTGCTGATGATGAAAACTAGGCCAATAGTTATTACAAGAATTACTGGAACAATAATTTTTGCCGCTAAAGACTTATTACTCCATTTCATTGGCTACACCCCTTTATATAATATTCCATAATTTCACCTTTCTTCTTTAATTTCATATTTTTTTTCTTTTGTGGACTTTAAAAAACAGCCCATAAATGGCTGTCAAAAGACAAAACATTTAACGGTAACCTGGCTATCATAGCTTGCGCCTTAGATCCATGGCTTTGCGTCCTACTTTTTCAAATAGTTTGCCTTTTTCAATAAATTGTATATAGTAATTATTTGGTATATTTATTATATTTTGTCGAATTTTCCCTGCATATAGCATTTTAGCATACTTTAAATAAAAATATAATCATCTTTTTTAATTTTACTCTTTACAATTTATAACAAAAAACCCTCGGTCAATATTTCTATTGTACCAAGGATTTTTTCTACTATATTTTATTGTGTTGGAGTTAGATTTATTAAACCTTTTGTCCAGGCAAATGAAGCGATTTTTACTCTATTATCCACATCAAGCTTCTCCATTATATTACATAAATGATTTTTTACCGTGTTTTCAGAGATATATAAAGAGTTTGCTATTTCTTTGTTCGTAACACCCTCAGCGACCAATCTAATTATTTCATATTCCCTTTCTGTGATATTATGGGTCTTATAATTTGGTTCTATAGTATGAATTTCCAGTAATTCTTTGAATATTTGTTTACCGATAGATTTATCCAAGGCTACTTCTCCGTTTAAAATTTCCTTAGTTTCTAAAATTAACTCAGTTACTTCTATATCCTTATTAAGTAAGCCGTGTACACCACAAGTTATATACTCAATTAAATTATTTTCATTTTTATAATCATTTAAAACCACTAATTTACTCTCTGGAAAAAGGCCCTTAATTCTTTGAATAATCTTAATTTCATCTACCTCTATGTCTTCTATATCTAAAAAAATAACATCCGGCCTTAATGAGTTACTATTTTCTAACTTATCTAAATCAAGTCTAATTTCATCTATTATTTGAAAGCCTTTAATTGTGGTTAGCACCTTTTTTAATTTTTGTCGAAACAAATCATGATTATAAATAAGTAGGGTTTTTACTTCAACCAAACTACATCACTCCTTATCTTTATTAATTTTAAGAATTACATACATCGCAACTAAATTTGTATAACCACTTTCTATTATAAGTTTTTATTATGCTATATATAAAAATAGCCTATAAGTACCATATCAAAATACTCCCACCTTTTATATACTGTTATTAAGATATAAGATTTTTATCACAAGCATAAAAAATAAAAGGAGGTTTTTATCATGTCTGATGATACGGTTGTTGCTAGTAAGTTCACATGGTCTGATTTACTGAAAAAGGAAGATTGGTGGGCAATCTGGGCTGCTTTTATAATTATAAGCCTAGCATTTATCAGTAACTTTACGGAATTATTTAATTTAAAGGCTGTAAAACCACAAAAATGGGGTTCAGCAGAAGCTCCATCTATCCTCAGTTCATTTGACGGTATAATGCCTAACTTACTATTTCTCTTAATTGGTCTAGTGATCCTTTTTGGTTTAGGTATAAAAATAATGGAAGGTAAATCCACTAAATTCTCAATCGGTTTTGTTGGAATATTCATTCTAGCTACATTTGCATATTTCTTTGCTAATCATTATTTAATTGGAACCTATTTAGGGTATGCCTTTTGGGCATTAGGTTTAGGTTTACTAATTTGTAATACAGTTAAAACACCCGAATGGTTAAAACCAGCAATTAAAACAGAGTTTTATATTAAAACTGGATTAGTTTTATTAGGAGCTGAAATTTTATTCTCTAATATTGTCAGCTTTGGAATGTATGGTTTAGGTATTGCTTGGTTTGTAACTCCAGTAGTAGTAATATTTATGTGGCTCTTTGGTACAAAAGTTCTAAAAATGGTTAGTAAGCCTATGGTTATGGTAATCGCAGCTGCAACTTCTGTTTGTGGGGTTTCAGCAGCGATAGCCGCAGCCGCAGCCTCTAAAGCAAAAAAAGAAGACTTAACATTCGCAATTGGCTTAACTTTAATCTTTACAGTTCTAATGATGGTATTTATGCCTCTTGGTCTAAAAGCAATTGGTATGGATCCAATAATCGGTGGAGCTTGGATGGGTGGAACAATTGATGCTACAGGTGCAGTTGTTCTAGCTGGTGAAGCCTTAGGTCCAGAAGCAGGTCAAGTAGCAGCTATGGTTAAAATGATTCAAAACGTACTCATTGGAGTCATCGCCTTTGCTATCGCTATATTCTGGGTAACTAGAGTTGAAAGAGATCCTAATGGTCCTAGTGTTGGAATAAGTGAAATCTGGCACAGATTCCCTAAGTTTATCCTAGGATTTATCTTTGCTTCACTTTTCTTCTCTTTCATAATCGAACCTGGCCTTGGAACTGAAACAACTAATAGTGTTTTAAAAATGACTAAAGGTTTTAGAGGATGGTTCTTCTGTTTAGCATTTATTAGTATCGGTTTAGAATCTAACTTTAAAGAGATGGCTGAATCAGTGCAAGGTGGTAAACCTCTAACTTTATACCTTGTGGGTCAAACATTTAACTTAGTTTTAACTTTACTAGTTGCATGGTTATTATTAAGTGGTATTATTTTCCCAGTACCAACCCTAGTATTTTAATATTAAATACTGAGCAACACCATTTAAATGGTGTTGCTTTTTTAAAACCTTTTATCAAAATATTTAAGAATACGCCAACAAATAAGGCCCCATCCTAAAAATAAACTAAAAAATATAATTGGATGATTAGTCCCAAGATTCATAGTATAAAAAATCTTTTCAAATCCTTCTAAATCAGTATAATAATAATCTCCTGCTCCATAATCTCCATCACTCATATTACCTGGATCCATAAAAATTGTTGTAACTGCAGCAATTAAAACGAGAACTAATATAATAATATTAACTGTAACAAAAATACTCCGTTTCTTCTTAACTTTCTTTATATTATTATCCTTTTGCGAATCGATTTTTTTCACCCCCTATATAACTTATGCTTATTGAACATATACATGAACATCTTATGTATTCTATTTCATTTTTAAATCTCTAATTCCTTTTTAATATTAAGAATATTTATCCCTTGCGTAAAGGTTCTGATGTTTATCATCTAAATCAACTTTTTATATAGTAAGTAAAATTTCTTCGTGCAATAAAAAATATCTAATATTATAATAATACTTGATTGGCATAAATAAATTTATGATTTATAAGTATTTAATAAAGAATTAACACAATAGGAGTATTGAAATGAAAAAATCATTATTATTCGGAATATTTGCATCATTTTTCTTTGCCTTTACCTTTATTTTAAATCGTCAAATGAATCTTGCTGGAGGTAGCTGGGTTTGGAGTGCATCTTTAAGATATCTTTTTATGTTTCCAATTTTATTTGGCATTGTCAGATATAAAAACGAGCTAAGAGAAGTCTATTTAAATATAAAAGAAAACCCTGTCCCATGGTTTGTCTGGAGTACAGTCGGATTTGGGTTTTTCTACGCCCCCCTTTGCCTAGGTTCTACTTACGGAGCTTCATGGATGGTGGCAGGTACATGGCAAATTACTATTATAGCTGGAGCATTATTAACGCCCTTATTTTATACACATATTCAGACACGAGAGGGAATCATAAAAAAAAGAAATGAGCTCCCTAAAAAAGGCTTAATAATGTCAATAATTATTTTAGCCGGAATTTTCTTAATTCAGTTTCAACAAGCTCAGGCTATTTCTTTATCTAATACTTTAATAGGAATTATACCTGTTGTTATTGCTGCATTTTCTTATCCTCTAGGAAATAGAAAGATGATGGAAGTGTGTGGTAATAGGCTTAACACCTTTCAAAGAGTTTATGGGATGACCCTTTGTTCGCTGCCTTTTTGGCTAATCTTATCGAGCTACGGAATTTACACCGTAGGATTACCAAGCCACAATCAAGTAGTACAATCACTTATAGTGGCTATTTTTTCTGGGGTTATTGCTACTATTTTATTTTTTAAAGCAACTGAAATGGTACGAACTAATCCTCCTAAATTAGCTGCTATCGAAGCAACCCAATCAGCAGAAATTATCTTTGCCCTATTAGGTGAAGTTATCCTCTTAGGTGGTAATTTGCCTAACTCATATGCTTTATTTGGAATGTTCTTAGTAATTTTAGGGATGATTTTAAATAGTTTAACTTCAAATTCATAACAAAAAGATAGTAAATTTAATTACTATCTTTTTAAATTTAAACAATCCTTATGCACTTTTTAAAATCTTAATAATATCCTTAAATTTAACCTTATTCCCATACATTAAAGTGCCCATACGATAAATCTTAGCTGCTAACCATCCTATTAACCCTGTTGTTAAAATTAAAATGCTTAAAGAAATTATGATTTCTAAATTTGAAACAGTTCCCATAGATATTCTCACAAACATAGCCATAAAGGAACTAAATGGGATAAAGGACGCAACCTTTAATAATGACCCTTCCGTATTTTGCATACCTACAATCGCAATAAAGAACACTACGACGAATAAAATAGTTATCGGGGCTGAACTTGAGCTTATATCCTCAGTTCTTGATACTAAAGCTCCTAAGGCTCCATAGATAAAGGCATAAATAAGATAACCCAAAGTTCCAAAAACAAAAAATGTTAGTAAAATATTTTCTGGCATTTCAAAAATAAAATCCAAACTATTGTTCCAGGCACCTTTATTTAAATGATAAGCTATAATCCCCGTTAAAATGATTAAGGCGAATTGAATGATTCCTGCTAAAGCTCCTCCAATTACCTTACCAAACATTAAATTACTACTCTTTGTACTCGTAATTAAAACTTCCATAGTTCGGTTACTTTTTTCACTAGCCACAGACGTCGCTATCAGTTGGCCATAAAGAATAATCATAAAATAAAGACCAAAGATCAAAATATAAGTATATACAAAATTTTTCTCACTATCTTTTCCTAAAACCTTAGTATCAGCCTCTATTTGAGGATAAATTATCCCTTCGATTTCTGTATATTCTATACCCCTCTTTTCTAGTTCAGCTGTGCGATAAACTTCTGTTAAGGCATCTTCAAAATTAATCTGGTCTAAATCCATCATTTGATTATTTTTAATTACATACTCATAGTTGGTGGGACTTTTAATAATATATCCTGCTGTAAATTCCTCAGAGGTAACCTTTTCTTCTAATTCTTTACTAGTATTTGCTTTAACCAAAGTACCCGCTAGAAAGCTATCCTGTAGCTTTGTTATATTAGAAATTTGCTCTTTTTCATCAACATAGCCATAAAGTCGATCCCCCGTGTCTTCGCTTACATTATCTGTATCCCCATTAATTCCATCGCTAGAATCAGAGCTAAAAAAGGCATCCTGGATCGTTGGCACAGAAAGTCCAATAGCTAGAAGCAAACAAAGAATTATAGTTGGAATTATAAAAGACTTGTTTTTCATAAATCCCATTAATTCAAATTTTAAAACAATCCAAAAATCTCTCATTAGTTAGCACCTACCTTTTGGACAAATATATCCTCTAGCCTAGGTTCATACACAGAAAATTGTTCAATATCTATATCAATTTCACCAAGTGCCTGTAAAAAATCATTTTTCGTATGTGACCCTAATAACTCTATAACTAAATATTCTTTTCTCTTTTCGATTACCTTTACAATTTTGTTTAACTTACTTTCTAGTGTGTCTTTTAATTGTTCTGAGCTTAAATTAACGGCACTAATCGTTAATCTATTTTGACCATATTCTAATTTTATTTCTTTTAAATTGCCGGTTAAAACGATATTCCCCTGATCTATTAAAGCAATTTCTTCACAAAACTCTTCTACATAATTCATTTGATGGCTTGAAAATATTAATAACTTATTTTCTATAATTAACTCTGTGATAATGTCCTTTAAAATCTGAGAATTTACAGGGTCTAAGCCACTAAAAGGCTCATCTAAAATAATGATATCTGGATTACTTAAAAAGGTTTCGGCTAATTGCACCTTTTGTTGATTTCCCTTAGATAAGGTTTCTAACTTTTTATCCTTATATTCTTCTACACCTAATCTTTCTAACCAATATAATGCATTAGTTTTAGCTTCCTTACTACTTAACCCTTTCAGCTTGCCTAAATACTGCAATTGGTCTAAAACCTTTTTCTTCGGATATAATCCTCTTTCCTCGGGTAAATATCCTATCTTTTGGTTACGTGCATTAAATTTTTCTCCATTTAAAATAATTTCACCCTGATTTGCTTCAAATAAATTCATAATAATTCGTATAGTAGTAGTTTTTCCTGCTCCATTTCTACCTAAAAGACCTAAAGCCTTACCACTTGTGACCGAAAAGGAAATACCATGTATAACCTCTTTCCCTGAAAAGCTTTTGGTCAAACTTTTTATTTCTAATTTCATATGACCCCCCAATATGTCTTGTGTCTTTTAATAGTATAATTAATTTTTATTTATAAATTCATTAAAGGAAGTAAAAATAATAAATAATCAACATTTGTACGATAATTATTATCGGTACCCCTAGCGTAAAAGATTTATGCTTTGTCTTATGTCGAAAATAATATATAGACACGATAAGGCCCACCGAACCCCCTATTAGAGCTAGGTAAAAAAGAGTCTTTTCTCGCACCCTTCTTTTATGTTGTATCGCTGCCTTTTTATCAAGTCCAGATACTATAAAAGCAAGAATATTGATGCAAATTAAATAATAGGAAATGTATTTATGCATTGTGCCTCCTTGATAATATGTCTTATGAACTTTTATCCCACTACTAACTTATTTGTTCTTTTTAAGAATTTAGCTGGTATTGGGTTGTCTAGTTTCCAAGTAATATTCATTGGTCTACTTCCTTCATGTTTCACATAGTTTGCGGTGCCTAAAAAAGTAAATGGAGCAGTCCCAGCTAAATCAGTATTAAATTCACGAACGAATAAAAGCACCTTAAAACCTTGTTTACGGTGATTAATATAGCGTTTTCCTGTTATCGATTCCTCGGACGTTGTACTTTGACTCTGCCAATGGAATAACCACTCATTAATAGAGTAATCATTATACATAGTAGTTGGAGAATAATCTTTCAGAGCCTTGTTTAGCGTGATAATAAAGACATCCAAATTCTTTTCAGGTAGCCATTTTACGCCTTGACGTATGACACTAGGTTTTAGATAATCAAGTGCCACAAAGATTTGATCTCTTGTATATTTACAATGGACATCAAGAGGACAATCAAAACCTAAATCAATTGATATATCTATAAAATTGATATGATCAAATTTATATTTAAGGATCTCTATTAATTCACTATATAAAACTAAATTTTTCTGGATCTCCACCAAACCATCTTTAAGACTAGAAAATCCGCATTCTTCGTAGGATTTCTGCCATACAGTAAATTGAAACATTTGAAGCATTCTTATTTGCCCTTTACTTAGTTTGTTAAGGTCTAAACTTCCTACCTCCGGCAAAACTTCAATCAAAAATGACAACCACCTTCTTGAATCAATAGCACAAATTTTCGCAAATGCTTTTGTTAAAATATTTTCTAATTTTTCATCGAAATTCTCCCTTACCCCCGCCTCAACACAAAGCCGTGAGAAACTATTCCTTGTATATATAGTGCGAATGTCTAACTGATAATGATTAATAAAATTTTCTAAGGTTAACTTTTTATCTGTATCTTCTTCAAAATTTGCAATACGTGAAATGATACCCACCTTTGTTCCAAAGGATGAACGAATATTGTCTAATATATATTTTTTTGCTTTACGTTCTAGCTGAATATAGCATCCTTTAGGAACAGAAATAAAACCATCTTTAATTTCCCTATCTATTCCTTTTGTAGAATTTGCTAATAGTGCAGCAAACTTATTTTCAAAATTATACTTCTTGTTTGCTTGACCAATAAAATCAAGAACAGTGAGACAATCCTTATTTTCAGCTAAACGCAGCCCACGTCCTAGCTGCTGTAAAAATACGGTCAATGACTCTGTTGGACGTAAAAATAGAACAGTGTTTACTTCAGGAATGTCTATACCTTCGTTATATATATCAACCACAAAAATAAACTTAATTTCACCATACACAAGTTTTTGCTGTGCTGAATCTCTTTCTTTTTGTGGTGAATTCCCTGATAAACAGATAGATGGAATATTATGTTCATTAAATAATTTCGCCATAAACTCTGCATGTTCAATCGAAACACAAAATCCTAATCCTCTTACTTCATTTAAATCTGTAACGTACTTTAAAATAGCCTCAATTATCATATTAGCACGCTTTTTAGCAATCATACCCGAAAAAGTATATATTTTTGAAAGTTCTGCCTTATCATATCCCCCACGTACCCATTTCAGACTATCAAGGTTAACGGTATCTGTTACACCAAAATATTGAAATGGACATAATAGTTTACGATTAATAGCTTCTGGTAAACGGATTTCTGCGGCTATACGATTATTAAAATACTCTAAGATATTTTTACCATCCATACGTTCAGGGGTCGCAGTAAGACCTAATAATATTTTTGGCTTATAATAAAATAATAATTTTTGGTATGTTGGTGCCGCTGCATGATGAAATTCATCTATTATAATAAAGTCATAAAAGTCTGGGGTAGTTTTACTAGTTAGGTCTTTGGAATTAAAAGTCTGAACAGAAATGAACAAATGGTCGATATTTTCTGGCTTATGACCTCCAACAAATAAATCACCAAAATTGGCATCTTTTAAAACACCTTTAAAGCAAGCTCTAGCCTGCTTTAATATTTCTTCACGATGAGCTACAAACAAAATTCTAACCAGCCTATTTCCATACGTTTTACAAAAATTTTTATAATCAAATGCTGAAATAACAGTCTTTCCAGTACCTGTTGCTGCAACAATTAAGTTTCTATAATTACCACGAACTTCACGTTCAGCTTTCAATTGATCTAAAATTTCTTGCTGATAAGGGTAAGGATTTATATCAAAAGCATAAGGAATGTCGATATTATTTTCAAAATATTTTTCCCCTTTTAAAGCAAGTTCTAAACGTTTTCTTTGATCCTTAGAATATTCCTCAAATTCAGTGGAATTCCAATAACTTTCAAAAGTAGCGTTAATCTTTTTAATTGTATCTGGTAGATCTTTTTGAGTTGCTTTTACATTCCATTCAAGTCCACTAGAAATAGCAGCATTCGAAAGATTTGATGAGCCAATATATGCAGTAGTAAAGCCTGTGCCACGATAAAATACGTATGTTTTTGCATGAAGTCGTGTGCGTTTTGTGTCATAACTAACCTTTATTTCTGTATTCTGTAATTTTCTTAATTCTTCTATAGCTTTTACATCCGTAGCACCCATGTAAGATGTAGTTATAATACGAAGTTTTCCTCCATCATTTGTAAATTCTCTGAGTTCATCTATAATTAAACGTAATCCACTCCACTTAATAAAAGATACTAACATATCAATTTTATTACATGAAATTATTTCCTTTTTAAGTTCAGTAAACATCTGGGGTTCATGCACAGCACCAGTAAAAAGAGAACTTTGTGCTATAGAAGTTTCAGGTCTAATAATTTCAGCTTTTTTATTAATTGCATATATATTATTTTTAATATCCAAAAGTGCAAGAAGTTGTTCAGCACGTTCATCCACAGACAATAAATCAAAGATAGCTTCTTTAGTTTCTTCTTTTATAGTAGTCACAATCTTATTTGCAAGTACAATTTGAGCCAGCATATCTCCCCCATTATCCTTGACATTATCTAGGCCTTTTTCAATAATTTCAGATATGTACTTTGCTAAAATTTTGGAGGATTCTGCATTATCAATAGGCGCAGTCTGAATTAACTTGTCCTTATTTTTATCAAGTTCTTGTCCCAACTCTTTATTGATGACTAGTTCATATAATCCTGGTTTTAGCATTTTTAATCCTCCTTAATAATAGAAAACAATCTCCTTAACCTAATCTTTATACTCTCTATATGTATTCACAGTTTAGATTAACATGTAATGCCCATCAAATTCCATTATATAATAAGCCCTAAAGCTATGCTATTTCATTGTTTCTTTAATTATCAAGCTTCATTTTCCAACTGAAAATTTCGTTTTCTTCATTTTTTTCATAACTCATAACAGCATCAAACTTATTACCATCTTTGCTTGTTAGTCCTTTGACTGTTACTTCTCCATTCTTCAAAAACATTTTCACCATCGTTTTTGTTAGTTTCTTTTTCACAGAAGCTAAAAACTCATCATTTTTCCAAATAACAAATTTACAACCGTTTCTCCAGTTGCTACAACCGTATCCTTTAGTTCCTTCAATTATTCCTTGACCACACAGGGGACATTTTCCCAGTACTTCATACTCTTTTTCGATTTGTTGACCTTTAGTTGATTGGACTTCATTAATAATTACCTTTTGTTCGCTTTTTATTTTCTTAACAGCAGTAGTAGTAAATTCATAAATCAATTCAAGGAATGCTTCTTTAGTAAACTTTTGTTTTTCAATATCAGATAAGGTTTTCTCTAATCTACCCGTAAACTCTAAATCAAATAATTCTTTTATTGGAAAAGCTGTTACAATTTTTTTCCCCAGTTCTGTGCAGGTTAAGTTTTTATTTTGTCCCACAATATAACCGACATCTTTTAATTTTTTTATTGTCCCTGCTCTTGTAGCTGGCGTACCTATACTATAACCACTTAAAATTGCAGCCATCATTTCTTCGCTATCATCATCCTCATAGCCTTTCCCACATGTCTCCATCACTCTTAGTAAAGTTTTTTCAGTATGATACTTAGGTGGCTTTGTAGTGTGCGATGATAATTTATTATTTTCAATACTTACGCTATCATTTATCTTCACTAATGGTAAAATTGTATCTTTTGATTCAATCTTCTCAACTTTTTTCCAACCTTCGACCAATTGGACCCGTCCTTTAGATATAAACCGTCCCTTTATTTCACTATTATTAACCTTTGTAATTATCTTTGTCTCTTCATGTTCCGCGACGGGCATGAATTGCATAATAAAACGGTTTTTTATAGCTGTATACACCATTTGTTCATCAATTGTTAAACTTTTAGGAATTAAATATGTTGGTATAATTGCGCTATGACTCTCGACCTTTGAATTGTCAAAAACACGTTTTAATTTAGCAAATTTAATTTCATTCTCATATGGCAATCCTATTTTTAAAGTGTCTAGTACTTTTGCAGACTTGCCTACTAGACTTTCCTCTAATACCACGCTTGCAGTCCTTGGGTAAGTAATATACTTCTTTTCATAAAGCGACTGGGCTATCTTTAAAACTTTTTCAGATGTCCAACCTTTGTATTTGCTGGTAATATAGCCTTGTAAATTTGAAAGATTAAATAAGTAAGGGGGATACTCCCTTTTTTTCTCAACTTGTTTATCGTCGATGGATGCCATTTGATTTGCAAGAGCTTGTTTAATCAGTTCAAGTACTTCCTTTGATTCGAACTTTTCTATTTCATTTTCAAGATATGTTCCTTTGTATTCTTTTTCATCTCTAGTTTTAAAAGTAGCTTCAAGTTTATAGAACTTCTTTGGAACAAAATTCTCAATTTCCTTATCTCGGTCATAAATAACCTTTAAGGTCGGCATTAATACTCTTCCAATATTCAATACCTTTCTGGAGCCTTTTTGATACTGAAGTGTTGCTACTGAAGTTAAGTTGATTCCGATAACCCAGTCAGCCCACTGGCGACCAATACCAGCATCTTGAAGTGGTTTCATTTCAATATTAGGCTTAATGTTTTGAAGTCCTTTCAGCACTTCATCTGGGGTCCATTCATTTTGCAGAAGCCTGTATACTTTTTTCTGGGTCTTAAAATTGTAAATAATCGTATCTCCTATAATTTGGCCTTCTCTATCAAAATCGCACGCTGAAATAATCATCTCTACGTCATTTCTTTTCATTAAACTATAAATTATTTTCAACTGCTTTTTAGCTCCTAGATCTTCTTTTCCACGATTTCGGGGATCACTTTTGACCTTGTACCGGAAATTTGATGGAATAAAAGGGAAGTTTGCTAGACTCCATCTTGCCATCTTTTCATCATAGTCCTTTGCATCATAAAGTTCTAGTAAATGTCCAAATGCCCATGTAATAATATAGCCATTACCTTCAAAATAACCGTCACTCTTATGTTTAATTTTTAAAGCGTCTGCAATATTTTTGGCAACAGAAGGCTTTTCTGTGATAATTAATTTAAGTATATTCCCACCTCCATAAGTAATTTAGTTAAAAGAACAGCTTTTTTATTTATAAGTTAAATATTTGATAAAATGGCATAATAAAATATTTTATACTAAACAAAAAAGAATGGCTAGCATCAGCTCTCCATTCTTTTACAATCTATATTACTTTATTTAAAAAATCAATAGTGTGAGTATTTATTAATTTAAGCTAATACTTAAATCTTAAACTAACCTTATTTTACAACAGTCAATAACATTTTAAAATTAGTAATTGATTTTACTGCATGCGGTATATTAGCTGGCAATACAATTGTCTGTCCTGTTTTAGCTACTTGTGACTTTCCATCAATAGTAACTTCTGCTTCTCCGTCTAAAATAATAACCATTGCATCTCCAGGAGCTGCATGAGTACTTACGCCTTCTCCTTGCGCAAAAGCAAAAAGCGTAATTCCTACTCCAGGCTTTTGTGCAAGAGTTAGACTTGCAACTCTTCCTGGTTCATATTCTACCAAATCGGTAAGTGTATATGCTGTGCTATGTTCAATATTTTTAATCATTTCATCCATAATATAATCCTCCTTTTTATTCATTTACTGTGATTTGCAAAACCTTAAAGGCACCTTTAGCAGCGATTTCATGTAAAACATGTGCTGGTACCATAAATACATCTCCTGCCTTTAAGTGATGTACATTTTCTCCTTGGGTAATTATTGCTTCACCTTCAACAATGTAATACATCGTATCACCAAAATATTCTTCTTCACTCACGTTCTCATTATCTGCAAAGGTAAGCAACGTAATTTGTAAATGCTCACTTTGGGCAAGAGCCATACTAATTATTTGGTTTTTCTTTGGACTTATTAACTCTGCTAATAATTTAGGCATATCCTGTGGTAAATTTCTTAAAGTAGCCATTAATATTTCACCCCTTTAAGCATCATAATAGATATTATCTCTAGTCTTATATCATTTAATTCAATAATTAATGCTTTCTTCCTTCTTGTTAAATAGAAAAACACTCGGCTTAATAATTTTGCCTTAAAGTAGACAGGCAATTCATAGCAGAGTGTTTTTTTAATGTATTATTTTAAAGCATCCTTTATTTCTCTCGGTACCTTTTCTTCACTAATATAACCTAAAATCTTATTGCCATTATTAAGGTATACACCCATATAATATGAATTACCCAAATATGATTCTCCTTCTTGATTAGTTAAAAGATACTCAATCTTTTCCTTATCCTTAATTTTTACCGTTTGATCTTTAGCTAACTTTTCTAACTCAAATGCAGAATATACTCTATCCATCTCTTTTTCTACTTTTCCTACTACTATAGAGTTAATATCCTCAGGCATAACCCTTACCTTTTCATAATAACCTTTGTCTTTTAACCATTTAGCTGTCATGCTATAAGATTTTTTCCAAGTTACATCAATATGACTATATTTCGATTCCTTTTCGTCATTTGTTTCCATTTCAACACTGGCCTTAGTCCTTACATTTATACTAGCCCAGGGAATAATATTACTATAATGTTCTTCATAAGATTCATCTAAAAGATCCATTTTTAATGCCTGAGTTAATTCTTTTATTTCATCTTTATTGATAATTTTTATACTTTTATTAACTTGGTAAATATAATCTGGGTTGATCTCAATATAGTCTATCGCCTCAGTATCTACTTTAAAGATATTGTGATACTTCCTCTTATACTCCATAGTTTCAAATATCTTCTTAATAGTAGGATTTTTCTGTACAAATTCATCTGGTGCTTCATAATCTCTATATATCTTCTTACCATTTTCTAACTCATAAGCTATACTCACTGTATTATAAGCACGTTTTTTTGCCATATTCATAAACTCTTTTTTATTTTCTATCATTTCCTGGTGAAGTTCTCTTATTAATTCAATATTTTCTAATTTTTTTAACCCTTCTTGTTCTCCATACCTATACTGGTGGGATGAACCATTCCCATAGTAGGCATTTTGCACTCGACCTACCTCAGGTATCCTTTTTTCATATCCCGTAAAATCAAGCTTTATGCCTACAAAGACAATCATGATTATTAAAGAGTAAATTACAAAACCTTTTATATTTTTAAATACCCAAATAGTTTTTTTAAGAAGCATCTCCGCAATTAAATATCCTAGAAATCCTCCTATTGCGTATCCTAGATAAAGCCATGCATCTACTCTTATTACGGAGTAAAAATATGCACCACCTAATACCATTGAACAAAATGTAACACCATATTTAAAAATTGGCTTTAAACCTTCTAAAGTAATAGGATCTGTTGCTCTTTCTAAACTCCTTATTTTGTAAAACTGTAAGGCTATTATGTATAAAATTAAACCTAATATTAAATACCATAATATTTGACTTATGTCTATTTTTTCAATAGTCCAAATACCGGTTACTGGTATAATCTTAAGTAGAAAACTTTCAACATCACTATGAATTCCTGCAAATCCATAAACCAATTGATCTAAATTTACTAGTATCAGACTACCTAATCCTATAGGTAAAAAGATAAAGATAAGTGATAAAACTCCTTGAACAATACTAGTTCCTGTTACCATTGCTACTAAGCTAGAGATTAAATATACGATAATATTTCCTAATAATGTCTTACCCGTCCAAGCCATTATAGCATTAGTGGTAAATACTTCTTGATAAAATATACTACCATCATTACTTGCTACCATTAATCCTAGTAAAAATAGCATATTGATAAGTACAGGAATAATGATAAGTATAAAACCTGCTACACTATGACTGTGAAACAATTGCTTTCTAGTAATTGGAAAGGAGTGAATAACCGTTGTTGAGTTAATAGTATGAAGATATCTATATATTAACAAAGATAGTAAAATTGCAAACACAATAGAATAAAACCCTTGAATTTCAAAGCCCCTAGGCTTTAAGAAACTTTCAACTATGTATGTTATACTTCTGTCTTTATCTCCCATTCTGAGCATTATTGGTAGAGGCCCTGTAAAAAAAAGCGAAATAAAATAGAGAGCTGATAGTCCCCATAACCTTTTAAAATCTTCTAAAATCATTGGCATATTAAAATATGAGGTTTTGTATTTCATATCCTGCACCTCCTAATTCATAAATAAATATTTCTTCTAAAGTAAGGGGTAAAATATCCATAATAATAGGATTGTATTTATTGAATATTTTTATTACCTCTTCTTTCTCACCTTTAACTATTAATAAACTTACACTTCCACGTTTTTCTTCATGTAAAATTTCTACTTGCTCTCTTAAATCCTTTAAATTATCTGTTTTAAAGGAAACTTGAATCTTATGAATATCGCTTTTCATTTCATCTAAGTCCCTTTCTAAAAGAATCGTTCCCTTATTCATAATTCCTACATGATCACAGATGTCTTCTAGTTCTTTGAGGTTATGAGATGAAATAAGAACACTTATCTCTCTTTCAGCCACGTCTTCGACAATAAGTTTCCAGACCCTTTTTCTCATTAAAGGATCTAAACCATCAATTGGTTCATCTAAAATCATAATGTCTGGCATAATAGAAAGAGTTAAAATAAAGGCTACCTGTTTTTGCATACCTTTAGACAATCTACTGATACGTCTTTTTGCATCTAATTCAAATATTTCTAATAAACTTTTATATCTATCTTCATTCCAGTTAGGATATAATTTTTTATAAAAGTGAGCCATATCCTTGATACTATACATTGGAAAATGGTATAAATCATCAGCTATGTATCCCAGAGTACTTTTTACTTCATTATTTTCATAAATATCTTTTCCATTTATAATAACTTCGCCTTCATCTTGCTTGTAAACACCCACGAGGTGTTTTATTAAAGTAGTTTTACCAGAGCCATTAGCTCCAATTAACCCATAAATTGATCCTTTCTTTACCTTAAGATTGACATCCTTTAGTGCTTTAAAGGCTTCAAAGGATTTACTTAAGTTTTTTACTTCAATCATCGTTACTTCCTCCTTTCAGCTCCGTAAATGTTTTTTCAACTAGCTCTATTAATTCTTGCTTTTTTACACCTAAATAAATAAGCTCCGATAAGTTTTTATGAATTTCTTGTTTTAATTGATTCATACTAGCATCATCAACCTTTTCTATCATTGGCGAAACAAAATTGCCCCGACCCTTTACAGTATAAATATAACCCTGCCGCTCAAGCTCTCGATATGCCTTTTGAATTGTATTGGGGTTAATTGTTAATTCTTTTGCTAAATCCCTTACTGAAGGCATTTGTTCATCAGGCTTTAAAACATCTTTAATTATAATTTGTTTGAATTTATCTATTATTTGCTCATATAAGGCTTTTCTACTTTTAAAATCTAACTGAAACATATTTCACCCCCCTATCCCTTTTGTGTATTTCGTGTGTTATGCGTGTTATGTGTGTTATCTGTATTATCATATGTAGTACACATTTAATTTATTCCATAGACTTCCTTTTGTCAAGGTTTAATTCTAAAAGGATCTTACCTTTTGAACCATAATAAAACCCCTGCTACTATCGAGGTGATAGAAATTGATAAAATCATCCCTACTGTATTACAAGTATAAAAGTAATGGTTATCTACACAATAATAATGATAAATCCATGCTATTGTATTTACATTATCTACATAAGTGAATATACTAATATCAAAAGGAGGCGTTTATTTTATGTCAATGAAAAACTTAAATGTACGTGTAGACGCAGAATTAAAGGCAAAAGCTGAGAAGGTTTTTTCTGAACTTGGAATGAATATGTCAACAGCATTGACTATCTTCTTAAAAACATCTGTACGTTATGGCGGCATTCCTTTCGAGCTACGTCTTGATGAGCCCAACAGAGAAACCCTCCAAGCAATAGATGATGTTAACAATAATAGAGGCATGAGTAGGACATTTAATAGTGTTGAAGAACTGATGGTGGACTTAAATGCTGAAAATTAGATATTCTAACAAGTTTAAGAAGGATTATAAAACATTAGTAAAACGAGGGTATAATATAAAATTATTAGAAGAAGTATTAGAAATGCTTTGTACTGAAAAACCATTACCTCCAAAATATAAAGATCACGTATTGGTTGGTCGTTATGCTGGACATAGAGAATGTCATATCTTACCCGATTGGTTACTTATTTATAAAATTGAAGATGATATGCTGACACTCTCCTTAACACGAGCAGGTTCACATAGTGATTTATTTTAAATAAATGAACATAAAATATTTGAAATTTATAGATTAACTTTTAAATTATTCTAAAAAAGGTGTCCTGATAAAATATTATAATATTATATCAGGACACTTTCTTCCTCATTAAAACTCTTTATTTTTATAAATTGTAAGAGAAACTGTAAATGAAAAAACATAAAGTGCTATCGCAAGTGCAAATAATATAATACTTACGATTGTAAAATCTAATGATAATAAATACTTAACAAAATCCGTCTCAAAAATATCATCTCTATAGCGATTAAAAATATTCGGAATTAGAATTAAGCACATGTAAAATATTCCATTAAATATTTGCACCTTTCCAATACTATAATATTGAAAGGGTAAAGAAAAAACTAAAAACATTAAGGAAAGGCTTATAGCCACCAAAATAGTAGAAAAGTTAGGAAAATTAACTGGCCCCATAAAAATATCCGTAAAAAAACCAACTACATAAATATAACCACTGATAATTATGCTATAAAAAAACAAGGATAGATACCTAGCTTTGACTATTTCACCTTTTTTAACAGGTAGAGAGTTTAAAATAATATCTCCCTGGATTTTTGCTTCCCTAACTGAGATAAACATCGCAGACATGTATGTTAATAAAAAAACAAGAAAAACAAACACTATTTGTGATAAAAATGGTTCTTTCATGGTTACCCCAACAAAGGCAAAAATACCTCCTACTATTACATGGGAAATATTTAAATATTTTAATAAACGAAAATCTTTGATAATTAAAGCCTTCACTTTTACACCTCCTAACGTAGATCCCTGTGCTTATAAATAAAAGTAGAGATAAGTCCAGAAACTAAATAAATACCTGTAATAAAAAATGGTCCTTGCACTAATTCTACTATTGTAGTTGCATCACCTAGCACAAATATATTAGTGATTATTACATAGATAAAAATATAAATAATACGAGCAATTTTAGCAGGTAGTAGATATATTAAAGGTACTGCTATCGATAACGAAAATAAAGAAATAAAAAAAGTATGCTTTATCATTGAAAGAGAAAAATTATATCCGATATTTAATCCTAAAATTTCTAAAGCTCCAAAGAATAAGTAAATATAAACAACAGAAAATCCATAGTTAATTAAAATAGAAATATATTTACTAAAGACAACCTCCCACTTCTTTATGGGTAAAGAATCAAAAAATAGACGGTTACGATAACTCCATTCATAGGCAAAAGGCATCATTGATATAAAGTACGTAGAAGCCACAATGCTTAATGATACTAGTGTTTCAGGATTATCCATACTCATAATCACTAACATCATTAGCGGAAAGATAAGCATTAAAAAGTATGTTTGCCTATTCCCATAACTTAAAATAAAAT
The DNA here is from genome assembly GCF_900176035.1 of Desulfonispora thiosulfatigenes DSM 11270. Taxonomy (NCBI): domain Bacteria; kingdom Bacillati; phylum Bacillota; class Clostridia; order Eubacteriales; family Peptococcaceae; genus Desulfonispora; species Desulfonispora thiosulfatigenes. The sequence goes on from NZ_FWWT01000012.1 coordinate 41,814, forward strand.
CTCTTTTTAATAATGCAAGCATTTTACTTCCTCCCCGCAGTATAAACCATAATATCTTCCAGACTTGGCTTTTCTATTAATACTTTATCATGTGTTAAGGATTTCACCTTTGTTATATTTTCTGTTAAACCTTCAAAACCTACTTTTGTTTCCCTGATATAAATAAAGTTCTTACGCATATCATCATCTAAAAGATCTGGGCTACCTTTTACAATGCTAAAGGACTCTAAGATATCATCTTTAGCTTTAGAAAACTCAATATTACCTTTATTAATAAAAGTAATATAATCTGCAATTTTTTCTAAGTCTGTGGTAATATGAGTAGAAAAGAAGATAGATTTGTTTTCATCTTGAATAATGTCATATAAAACATCTAAAATTTCTCTCCTGAAGACAGGATCAAGACCAGAAGTTGGTTCATCCATTATTATTAAATCTGCCTCGTGCGAAAGAGCAATAGCAAGAGAGAACTTCATTTTCATTCCTTTAGAAAGTTTTTTAATTTTTTGCTTAGGGTCTAATTCAAATCTTTTTACATACATCTCAAAGGTATTATCACTCCACTTACTATAAAAAGGGGCGATAATATTTTTCATTTGCTTTATAGAAAGGTCTTCATAAAAATAGGAAGAATCATAAACAAACCCAATTCTATCTTTAATCTCTTTTTCATGTTTTACATTATCTTTACCAAAAATTTTTATACTACCTGAATCCTTTTTTAAAAGGTTCATAATAAGCTTAATGGTCGTACTCTTTCCTGCGCCATTAGGGCCAATAAAGCCCATGATATATCCTGGCTCTAAATTAAAAGATACATTATCTAATTTGAAATTCTTAAAACCTTTGCTAAGATCATCTATTTTTAACATCTTTATACCTCCTGAAATAAAATTTGGAGCATTTCTTCTATTTCCTTGTAATCAATTCCTAATAATTTACTTTCCTTAACCACATCTAATAGTTTTTCTTCAATTATTTTTAATTTTTTTTCCTTTAATAGCTCATTGTTTTGCTGTGCAACAAAGGAACCTTTGCCCTGCATAGTTACTATAAAACCTTCCTTTTCTAATTCTTCATATGCCCTTTTAGTAGTGATAACAGATATCTGCAAATCTCTAGCAAGCGCCCGAATAGAAGGTAACCCCTCCCCTTCTTGAAGCTCTCCCTTTATTATCATGCCTTTTATCTGATTAGTTATCTGTTCATAAATAGGTTCATTAGAAGAATTAGAGATAATAATACTCATAGTATCTCTCCTTCTGTACTCTTTGTTTATTCGGTATATACTGTTTATAAATTATATATACAGTATATGTACAGTTAACAGTGATGTCAACAAATTTCTGTTTTAAAAGTATTTATATGGTAAATTAAAGGTTAACTTACCCATAAAAAAAGCAGAAGCCCTCTTATATCAAAGAATTGGCTCTGCTTTATACATTCAATATATTTCTCTAAAGTATTTATCTATACCCCTAATTATGGCCCCAACTACCTTATTCTGGTATTCTTCCTGTTGAAGTTTTTCTGCTTCTTCTGCATTACTTAAAAAACCAACTTCAATTAATACGGATGCACTTTCTGTAGGTTTTAACACAATCAATCCATTTCCTACCTTAGGCCCCCTGTTATTAGCCTCTGTTGCTTTTGAAATTTCTTCAGATAATGTTTTTGCTAAATATTTAGAATCATCTCCACTACTATATTTCTTATCCTTAGAATTATACCAGACTTCCACTCCTGAAGCTGCTGGGTTAGCCGAATTTGCATGTATACTTACGAATAAATCTGCTACATTTTTATTAGCTATCCCTGATCTATCTTTAAAGTCCACATCAAAATCATCATCTCTAGTCATAATCGAAGTATAATTATTAGAAACCAGAGCTTTATCTAATTTCTTTGAAATCTCTAAAACTAAATCTTTTTCATAGATACCATTTTGAAAACAACCTGGTTTATTTCCCCCATGACCAGGATCTATTACTATTACCTTCTTACCTGGATTTGGTGGTCTTGGTATAATTATTTGTTTGTCTTCTGATGGTTTCTCCTCTTCTGAGGAATTCTTGTCTTCTGAAGGATTTGTATTTTCCAAAGGTTTTTTATCTTCAGAAGGCTTTGCAATTACTGGTGGTTTTACCTCAACCTTTCCTCCAGATTTAAGAAATAAACTCATTTTATCCTTTTCTGATTTTATTTCTACATTTGAATCTATGTAATCTTCATCTAGGTCCAGAACTAAGCGCACAACTTTTCTATCTTTACCATATATATCTGATTCAAATTGTGACACTCTTATCTTTTTTAATTCATTAATATTAGAATTATATTCTGCATAATTTTTATCCACGCTTGTATCTAATAAATCTAGTACAATTCTTTTAGGATTTTCTAACTTAGTCTTTTTAAATTCTATTTCGCCAGATTTATCTATATGAATATATCCACTTTTTTCTACTATATTATGTACTTTCGATTCCTCAATCTTAAATGTTTCTATAATTGGCATTCTCAGTTTATCATCATAATCTACCTTATATCCAAAAGTTTCGCTCAAAAATCTAAGTGGAACCATCGTGCTATTCCTCACTAGTTTAGGGGTAATTCCTTTCTCCAATGTCTTTTTAGTACCGTTTATATAGACAACTCTACTATCTATATTCATTATAATTGTATTTTTCCCCTGCACTACAGTAACCTTTTTAGTCTTTTCTTCCCACTCAACCTTTGCGTTTAAGGATTCCGTTATAAACCTCACTGGAACTAATGTATAGCTATCCTTTGGGTCTATAAACGACATCGGATTTGTATATAATGCTTGTCCATCTAGTAAAATGGGTATCCCCTTTACCTGCTCCGTGTTATTATCCATATTATTACTAGCTGCAACCGCAGGTGTAGACATAATTAATAATATAATTAATAACAAGAATATTTTATGAATATTTTTCATATTATCCCTCCCATATTGAAATACACATATTTTATCATAAAAGAAAAAACATATGTAAAATCTGCTATTAAAATTTAGTAATATTTAATTCTTAGTAGAATGCACATATTATTAAGACGTTTTAACATTACTCATAGTTCCCTGTAAAGGCAATATTATATATATTTTAACATGCTTTTCATGTGTATAAAAAAAGAAGCTAATCATTTAGCTTCTGCAAATAATCTATAAATCTTTACTTTTCCCCTCTTTTTTTAATTAAATTAAACAAGGTTTTAAATATAATCACCAACACTAAAAATAAAGGGATTCCTATGAATGCACCCAGTAATCCAAGTAATTTCATACTTACAATTATTATAATAATGACGGCTAAGGGGTGTAAATTTAATTTATTTCCCATAATTTTAGGTGTAATTATATTTCCTTCTAACTGTTGTACTATTATAGCAGTTATTGCTATTTTTATTACCAGTCCAAAGTCTATAGTAAGCGCTACAAGTATAGCAGGCAGTATCCCTAAAAAGGCACCTAATATGGGTATAACTGCGGTTATAAGAGAAAAGGATCCCATGAGTAAAGCATTTGGCATACCAATAATTAAGTAGCCAATAAACATTAAGCTTCCAATTATTGCAGCTACTAAAAGCTGTCCATTTATATATGTGGATAATACATCATCCGATTTTTTAAACATGTCTTTTATTTCAGGCTTGTATTTTCCAGGAACCTTTAAAAATATCTTTTCTTTAAAATACTTATCATCTTTTAAAAGATAGAATAACATAAAGGGAATCAATACTAATTGAGTGGTGAAATCCCCCACGCCAGAAAATATACCCGTTGCGTTTGAGGCAATACTAGTTACTAAAGTTTTAATGTTATTATTTATTTTTTCAAGGATATTTAAATCTGGGAGAACTTCATGAAGTTTCCCATTTAAATACTCTTTATAATTTAATAGCTTATCTTGGTTTTTTATAAAGGCATCTTCAAATTGATCCTTTATTACCTCTCCACCAGATATAGTAATAACCATTATAATGATTAAAACAATTAATATAGTAATTAAGGATGCAATTCCATCCTTTTTTATGAATCTAAGTAATAACTTTTTTAAGGGTCTCAAAGCATAATAAAAGAAACCACCTATAATTATAGGTATAATAATTATCCCTATAATTTCAAGTATAGGATGTATAATTGGTTGGATTTTCATAAATAACATTATTATAGTTATAGTTATTAATATTTGAACCAATGTTTTTGTTATTTTATCATTCAAAACACGCACCCCTTAGGCCTAATTCAATTCTTAAAAGGTATACTAATACCCTCAACGGTAATTTTATCTTTGCCTCTACTCTTAGAAAGATAGAGATTGGTATCTACTTCAGCAATAATGTCATCAACATTCATTTCAGCCATTTTCTCAGAAGAAAATTGTGCTATCCCCACGCTAAAGGTTGGGTTGATATTAAGTTTTTTATTGCATTCTTCTTGGAATAGTTGGTAAATTCTTCGCAATGCTTTTATGAGTAAACCAGTAGAGGACCCGGTAGATACTAGCATGAATTCTTCACCACCAAATCTACCCAAAATATCTTTTTTCCTAGTATTGGCTGAGGCTGCAACACAAAAAATATCAATAACCTTATCACCTACTACATGTCCATAAGTATCATTTATAACTTTAAAATCATCAAAGTCTATCATAGCGATTGTTAAATTTTCCTTACCAGCTGTCAATAACTTCAAAGTACTTAAAAGGGAATATTTATTTGTTGTACCTGTAGCCATATCAAGTGATAATTGATTATTTAGAAGATCTTCATATTCCTTCTGCGTAGTAATATCTACAAATGATACTATAGCAAAAATATCTCCTTCCGAGACGATTTGTGATGCACTGATTTTAAACCATTTTTTCTGTTCTAAATCTTTAATCGTAAAGTTATGATCCATAACGGTATCAGGTATAGTTATTCCTTCATTAAGAACCGCCTGCACACCTGCTCTCATACCACAATGATTGCATATTTCTATATCTCCACAAATTTCATCTTGACCACTAACGATCGAACAATTGAATACATTTCCAAACCTTTGACCTTCAATAGCTTTTGGGGAGAGTTTAAACATATTAAACATATAATTATTCACACTACGCAAAGTAGTATCCTTATTAATAATAACAAGTCCAACCGGTGAGTTCTCAAAAACTGCCTGAAACATTTTCTTTGATTGTTCTGGCATGATATCCCTCCCTAAAAAATGCCTTCAATAATACATATCCTATCTTTTATCTCCTAATAACTTATAATTAATTATATTTAGACCATACTATTATTAAGATAATCTTTCAAGAGGTAATTATTAATATATTTGGGTATAATAAAACCGTAGAAAAACTTGTAATTTAAGTCTTTCTACGGTTTTCTCTACTCTATCACCTAAACTTGAGAGTCAAAAAGCTTTGAACCAGATGGAGTGTCTTCTTTTCTTACACCGGTTACAGTTAATATATCTTGAACAAGTTTCTTCGTTGCTACTAATAGTACGGCGAAGGCTCCAAATGGGATTACAGCTTTTAGATGATAAAGTGGAATAGGAACAGCATTTGTTGTCACTTGCTTTGTAAAAAATGATGCTTGAGCCGCATCTATTCCTTTTGTAATTAATACGTACAAATAAAGGAATGTAAGCGCATAAGTAGCAATATCACAAATTGCTTTAACCTTTGGAGAAAAGCTAGCATAAAAAACATCTAGCTTAACAAAAGCATCATTATTGAGAGCGTAGGCCCCAGATACGCAAGCCAACAAAACCATAGCGTACTGAATTGTTGTACCTATCCATAAGGAAGGTTTATTAAATGCGTATCTCATGATAACGTCAAATAATCCAAGGGACATACAGTATATAACTAGCACCCATCCAATTCTACCTAAGTATTCTGCCATAAGGTCTATTCCTTGCTCAACTTTACTCCAAAATTTCATTTTGCCTAATACACCTCCTTTTTAATACCTTTAATATTTTTACCGTTATATTTTGCCTTTATCTTTAAGGAATTGTGTCCAGATTTCTACTCCCTTAGCTGCCGCTTCTGATTTTTCAGCTGTTTTAGGCCATACTTTTTCTATACATCTAGCGCGCATTCTAGCTACTTCTTCATCAGATAAAGTAATTATCTCGCCACCACTTTCAACAAGAGTATCTAAAGATTTTTGTACACCCTCTGCGTGCATTTGACTAGTTTCAAAATAAGTTGACTTAAATACTCCCTCTATTTGTTCTCTTTGCCAGTCAGTAAGAGCATTCCATTTATCTAAGTTGATAAATGTTTCCTGATGCTGTTGTGGACACCAACCTGGAAGAATAGCATAGTCTACTACTTCATGGTATTTCATATCACTAGCACCACTTACATCCCATAAAGTACCTTCAATAGTACCTAATCTAATAGACATGTATATTTCAGAACCTGGTAGCGCAACTGGTACACCATCCATTGCTTCATAGAATATAGCTTGAGGGCCACCAGCTCTCATCTTATGTCCTTTATAATCTTCCCATTTCTGTACAGGGAATTTAGTGAAAGCAGCATTTGGCCCTTGACTAGTCCAGCCTCCCCAATGGACATTTCTTTCGTGAGCAGCCTTTTGGACAATATCTCCAATGCGATATTTGTCACCCCACATAGCTTCCCAAGCTTCTTCAGGAGTATCAGCACCCATTGCCATTCCATAAGCTAACATTCCTTCGGGCATTTCCCCACCATATACTGTTGCCCAACCTGCATATACATCTATCATTCCAGCTGCAGTAGCACTAAAAGCTTCATCACTACTAGTTATTGAACCTCCAGGAAGTAGCTCGATTTTAACTGAGCCTTGAGTTGCTTCTTCTACAGCTTTAACCCAAGGTACAACACCCGATCCCCAGCCAGCATCTGATGAATCAAAGCAAGGTTGCATTACCCATTTAGTTACTTCAGCAGGTGGGCCATCTTTAGGGTTTTTATCCCCATCCGCCTTTCCTTGTTCTGCAGTTTTCGGACTTTGTGAACAACCAGCAAATAAAACTAAACTAAAAACTAAAAGTAAAGCAAGTATTAATTTAGAATATTTTTTCATTTTTTAATATACCTCCCTTTATATTTTTGTCTTACTAGGATAAAGTAAATGGCAATTCTCTAATATCTTTGAAAATCACCTCCTCGTAACATCCTTGGTAATTGTTGAAATCAAAGTCTGGCAATTACCAGGGTAATTTTAAAGTATAAAAAGGAATTGTTTGAGTTTTTAAAATGAATATTCTACTTATTTCAAAGTAATCTTTTAATTAAAAACATAATTCGGTAACCATGTAGCTATTTGAGGAAAGATTATAATTAATATTAAAGCTACTATTTGTAGAGCTATAAAAGGAAGAACAGAACGATAGACTTCTCCCATATGGACATCTTTGGGCAAGATACTCTTAATCCAGAATAAAACAAAGCCAAAAGGTGGGGACAGATAAGCAATTTGGATATTAACAACAAATAATACACCAAACCAGAGTGGATCAAAACCTAATTGAGTAATTATTGGAATAAATAAAGGTGTGCATAACATGATAATAGCCCAGTCATCCATCATCATTCCCAATACCATGATAATGAGCATCATTGCAATTAAAACGCCAAATCTTCCTCCTGGCATCGCCAAGGCCGCGCTGGTAATTACCTCTTGACAACCTAAGGCACTAAATACATTAGTAAATAGATTAGCACCTATTAATATCCATAAACCCATTGCTGTTAGCTGAACCGTAGATACTAGAGAGGATTTCATGATATCCCAGGTTAATCGACGATATATAATATTAATAATTAAAGCACCACCAGCACCGAAAGCGGCAGCTTCTTGAGGTGTTGCTACGCCTAGCCAAATAACACCGAGAACGAGGAAAATAAGTATTATAAACGGCCAAATACTAAGTACTGCAGCAATCTTTTCCTTTTTAGAGAATGTTTCATCAGGTGGTGTAGGAGGGCCCATATGTGGCTGTAATTTACATCTCACACCTATATAAACTACATAAAAGGTAGCCAGCATAGCTCCTGGTATGATTCCACCTAAAAATAGAGAACCTATTGATACTTTGGCTAAAAGACCATAGAAAATAAAGGGAACACTCGGTGGAATAAGAGCACCTAAGGCTCCACCTGCACCAATTGCACCAATAGCTATTCCATTATGATATTTATACTTCATCATAGATGGATAAGCAATTTGCCCCATTGTAATAGTAGCAGGAGGTGTTGTTCCAGTGATAGCAGCAAAAAGAGTACAGATAATAACTGTTCCCATGGCTAATCCGCCATTTATATGACCGATTAATTTATATGCTGCTTCATAAGCAGCGTCAGCAATACCAGAATACCGAATTAAATTACCCATAAACAGGAAAAGGGGTATCGTGACTAGGACATATTGCCAAGGAGTATAAAAGAAGGCACTGGGAGCAGCTAATAAAGTATGTGGACTTAAAATAACTGCAAATAAAATTGCGGTACCTCCTAAACCAAGAGCAACAGGTAATCCTAAAAACAAGCTAATAAAAAGAATAATAAACATCAAAAAGGTTATCAACTCAACGCTCATTGTACTTTCTCCTTCCTAAATAATATTATGACTTGATTTGAGCTAATGAAATATTACAATTAAAAATGTTATAATAACTGTGAAATTTAATATTTTTTTATGTTATATCACCTCCTAAATATACTGATATGATTTCTTTAAAATCATATATCCTTTATTTAATTAATTTGTATTTCATTATATGTGGTATTTAAATAATGATGACAGTTATATAAAATATTTTAATCCATTGCATTAGTATCTTTGTCCTTCTGCTGTTTTTGAGCACTAAAAAACCGCCCCTTAAGGACGGTTTGCTATATTCATTAATAGTAAATGAGTGGATTCCATGATGTAATGTATTAACATTTTTAGAATATATTGAGCCCTATTTAGTTATTATCAGCAAAAAGAAGAGAGCATGACTTATTTTAAATGAATATAAAAAGTTAACTTCAAGCAATGGAGGATACTCAAAAGAAGCTTTAAATAAAAAAGAACTCTTCTACAAAAGATTCATGGATTTAAATCAAAAAGCACCCAACTTAGTGTACCGACCTCCAATTGTTAGATTTTTGGTCTAACTTTTGGGGGTCGGTACATAGTTGGGTGCATTTTTTATCAGCATTCATATACTCTTACATACTTAATTAAGGGGTGGATTCCAACCTGTTCGTGGCACTAAATATAAATGACGCGATATTTGCCCACCTAAGATAAGACTCATTTTGTAGTGTGCATCATTTCTGTAATTATCTCTTTTAACCTTAACAAAGCATTTGTATCATCAAAATTATCATCCACTTTTATCTGGGAGAGAATATTTATTATTTCAGGAAGATTAGCTTTCACTATTTGAGGGTATACCGCCTGACGATGTTTCTTCATAACCTTCAAATCTGTCGATTGCAAAACCTACTTCTCTTATAAAACCTTATATTGCTAAAATTCAAATGGATACAAGAAAGACATATCTAAATGTTAATCTATAGATGGGGGTGAAAAAATGGCTTATAAAATTTTACTCGTTGAAGATGATCCAGAATTAGTAGAAATCATCACAGATTATTTTGTGGAGAAAAGCGAAAAAGCCTTCAAGATAGATTATATCCAAAATGGTGCTGAGGTTTTGCCTAAATGTTATGAAAAGGAATATGATTTAGTGCTTTTAGATGTAATGCTCCCTAATGTCGATGGATTTACAATTTGCAAGGAGCTAAGGAAAAATAGCGATATTCCTATTATCTTTATAACTGCCAGGCATAACGAGAGTGATAGGTTGTATGGTTACAATTTAGGTTGTGATGATTATATTTCCAAACCCTTTTCCTTAGCAGAGCTTTTTGCCAAAGCTACGGCTTTAATAAAACGCTCCAAAGGTATGGTTAGAAGTGATGAAATAATGTCAGTTGGCAGAATAAAGTTAAATCCATATCGTCACACAGTTTTTGTAGATGATGAAGAGGTTATACTAGCACCAATGGAATTTACAGTTTTAAAAATGTTAATGGAGAATCAAGGTAAAGTTGTGACACGAGAAAGGCTTTTAATCCAAGTTTGGGGCTACGATTTTGAAGGTAATGAAAGAGTAGTAGATAATCATGTGAAAAAGCTTCGTAAATCACTCGGTAGTGCTGCCCAACAAATCAAAACTGTATTTAAACAAGGTTATAAACTGGAGGGATAAATATGCAAGAAAACCAGATGAAAAAAACTATCTACATAAGAACCTTTTCTGCCTTACTAGTCACATATTTAATTCTTATGGTAGTCTTTAGCACATTCCAGATATTACGGGAAAAACAAGTTGTAGAATTGGAAATGGGGACATATGCTTCTCAAATAAGTAATACTATTACAAACCTACTAAAGGATCATATTGGTAGCAATCTTCAAATTACCGATATATCTAAGGTAAAAAGTGAACTAATTGATCTAACTTCTTACTTCACGCATTCAGATACACAAATGGCTTTATTCACTGGTGATTATAATTTAATTTACCACACCAAAGATGATTGGCAGTGCGGTTATTCAGTAGATAAGGGAAATAACGAATTCTCCACTGTTGATGCTTATTTAAACCCCAAAGACTGGTTTAGTGAACAAGAGATAAAAGAAATTGAAGGCTATCTATATGCTAACCCCAAAGCTAAAAAGAAAGGTGACATTGCTGGATATTATGTTGATATAGAAGGTTTTTGGCTTGATGAAGAAATGATCATTCCTGATAAAGTAATTATATATCCAATGCTAGCTGATAGCTTTAATGAAAATGGAGATGTCGTTTCAGGTAGTGGAACTCCCACAGATGATATTTCATACTCTTCAGGATATGAAGACACTAGAGATTTGCCATATTTTAAACATGGCCATATACGTCCCGTTTATAATGATTACGGTAAGGGGGAAAAACAGACCGAATTACGTAATATGGTAAAGGATAAGGAAAAGCTTAAAACACATATTGAGCAGTTACCAGCAGTTACTTCTACTGAAATTGTAAAAATAGATTTATTAACATACCGCTATTACTTACCTATTCCTTATCAACATACGGTTACTATGATAGATAATAACAAACAATATAGCGAGTTTTGGACAGTTATTGCCCGTGATGTTAATTTATTAGAAAGAAGTGCTCCTACTTTAGCCTTTCTATGGCTTAGCTGTCTTATAGCATTTTTAACAGTGGCTTTTATACTTTCTAATCAAACTTATAAACTCTATAAAAGGCGGGAGGAACTTGAAAATAACCGTAAGGAAATGACCAAAGCATTAGCCCATGATCTAAAAACTCCCTTAAGTATTATTTCCGGATATGCACAAAATCTTATCGAAAATGTGCAAACAGATAAAAGAGAGCAGTATGCGAGTAATATTAAGACAAATGTAGATCGCATGGACAAGATTATCCTAGAAATGCTTGATTTATCTAAACTAGAAGCAGATTCGTTTTCGACCAAGCTAGAAAATGTATCACTGAATGAAGTGTCAAGCAAGATAATTAATCGTTATAGTCAAAATTGTACTGAAAAGCATATTACAACTCATCTTGAAGGTGATGGGGTTATTAAAGCTGACGCAGTATTAATTGAAAGAGTAATTGATAATTTCTTTGTAAATGCACTTGAGCATACCCCTAATGGCGGGATAATACGTATAAAAATATTAAGTGATAGACTTGAGTTTTATAATAGTGGTAGCCACATTCCAGAACAAAAGATAAACGAAATCTGGGATGCCTATAAAAAAGTTGATATATCACGAAGCCATACAAAAGGTACAGGTCTTGGCCTTTCTATTGCCCGAACAATTCTAGAAAAATATAAATTTCCTTATGGTGCTAAAAATAATGATGATGGTGTGGTTTTTTGGTTTAAGTTTAATCAGTAGTGAAAGCACTGGGGACAGTTCTTTTTGCTTTTTAAGTATTTATTAGTCTTTTCTATTAAATTTATCTTATGAACAGTATTGCTATTAATATCTAATAGTTTAGCTATTTGTCTATGGCTTAACGTACTTTTTGATAAAGTATTCTAACTTTTTTTTCTAAACCTTCTAGATTTTTACGAATTTGTTTTATAATTAATTAAACAGACCTAATAGGTCTGTTTAATTAATTATCTTTTTTGTCTATAGTAAGCCAGATTGATACAATTTAACTATTATTCAGAATATGCACCTTGGGGGTGTGCACTTTTGTTTTAGTGGGTGCAAAATCGAAAAAGGATGTGCATTTTGCTTTTGCTGTGTGCGTTTTTGGCTAATATTCATATATTCCTATATACTTGATTAAGGGGTGGATTTCAACCTGTTTATGGCAACACTAAATACTAATGTTGTCCATTTATTCTTTTTCATTTAATGATTCTACATACTCTTTAGCTTCAAGCAATCCTGTTCCAGAAGCAATTCTATATTTTTTAATCGCCTCAACTTTTTTTCCTTCAGAAAGAAGCTGTTTTAAATCATCTGTTATCGTATCAGATTCCCCTAATTGTTTAGCAATCCAATTTATCTTTTTATTTATACGTGTAATATCACTTTGCATTTTACCGATATAACCTATTAAAACTGCAAAAGCTCCTATTAATAACCAAATAATATTATCGTTCATAATTTAAATCCTCCCTAATTCCTTCTTTTAAACCCCGACAAAACTATTTATAAATAATGTGACTTTCATTTTTCTTTTTTAGAAATATAACATCGACAAAAGAAATACCAAAAGATAAACCAAGAGCATTAGAAAATGCTCTAAATAAATCTATATTTGAAGGTCTAAAAACATAATCAAAAACATAGTTAACAACTCCAAACATAGCAAACAAGGCAATAAACTTTAATAGTCTTTTCCGTATTTCAATCCATTTTAACCTTCTTGAATTTAAAATAGTAACGAAAGGAACATATAATATCATGAAGAAGGTTAAAAGTAAATATCATATCATGTATTTAAAAGCAAGGCACTATCTATATCTTTATAAACAATAAAAAGTGAAATTATAGTTCCAGTTATAAATAAGGTGTAAAAAGTTCTTGTTAAAACTAAGAATATATTCTTTTTCATTTTTTATCCTCTCTATACTTAAATTATCGTAAGTATTCTAGTTATAATTACAGTTATCGTGTTTCTACGGTTACTTTACACTTATCTACTTATATGAAAATAAGTATTTCTCCAAATAATTCCTATAACAGAGGTGAGTGATATAATTTAATCATTGCCTTTTCTGTTATTTATAAGGACTATATATCCACAAGTAATATAATAAATTAATATAGTAACTCCTATTGGCATTTCATTGATAATTTGCCCTGTTTCTTGTGTTCCCATATATATTAAATTAATCGCGGGTAATGCTCCCAATAAACCGCCCCAATATACATTCCTACTTAGAATAAAGCCACTAATAAAAAACAAAGATAGCCAAATAACAACAATGGGTGAAACAGCTCCAATACTCCAAGCAGTTACCGCAAAACCATAAAAAATTGTAAAGATAATAGCAGGTAGATAAAATATTGTTTTCTTCATTTCAACCCTCCATTACAATGCAAATACCTCCACCACCAAAAATCATAACCATAATAAAAAATGCCATGATTCCTAATACCTTTTTCATATTATGGACTTGAGTCAATATTTTAAACACAAAAAATAAGATATTTCATGCAACTGATTTTTCAAATTCATCAGGAGTCATAAATCCTATACTTCCATGAATTCGATTTCTGTTATACCAGCCTTCTATATATTCAAATAAAGCTAATTTTGCTTGTTCAAAGCTTAAATATGTTTTTTGGTAAACTTCTTCCTTTTTTAAAATTGAGTGAAAAGATTCTATCACTGCATTATCATAGGGGTTTCCTTTTGCGCTGTAAGAACGTCTGACATTATATTTATCAGTAGTTTCTAGATAGCTTGAACTAAGGTACTGACTGCCGCGGTCTGTGTGTATTATTACATCCCTTGGAGTTCCTTGACTGAGCATAGCATTATGTAGTGCATCGGTAACAATTTTCGAGTCCATGGAGCGACTAAATTCATAACCAATAATTTTATGTGAAGCTAAATCCATTATAGAAGCTAGATAGCACCAGCCATCACTTAAAGTATGAATATAAGTAATATCAGCTACCCATTTCTGATTAATTGTCTGTGCTTTAAAATCTTGTTTTAATAGGTTAGGTAAATTTTTTTCTTCAGGTTTTGAACTTTGAGGACGAAACTTCTTAAAAACCACAGCAAATAAACCTAAGTTTTTCATAAAACGCCCGATTCGCTTTAAACTAGGAGTTAAGTTTAATAAATTTTCTTTTTCATAATTTCTCGTATTTTGGGAGCACCATAACGTCCTTTAGATTGGTCAAACATCCTTTGGATATGCTCTTTAATTACTTTACTTTCTAATGAACGTTTTGAAGGTTTAACCTGTTTTAAGGCATAAAAAGAACTTCTTGAAAGACCTAAATCCTTACATATACTTTTAACGGGAAATATTTCTCCTAATTTATTTGCAGTCTCGAATAAGTTAGATCTACTTACTTTTTGGCTAATATGGCCATAGCCTTTTTTAATATTTCGTTCTCTTCTCGAAGTTTTGCCATTTCCTTTTGAAATGCTTTTATTTCCTGAGGAGTTACGGATTCATCAGTATCAACTTGTATAGGTGTAAGTTGCTTTACCCATCTTTGGATTGTTGCAGCTGGGACGCCATATTCGCCTTCAAGACTTGCATAACTACGTTCCGCCTAATTGTAGATATCAACAATCATCTGCTTAAACTCTTGATTATATCTACTACTTTTACTTTTTTTCATAATAGACACGTCCTTTCAAATATTTATATTATATCTCACTTTTCGTGTCTATGTTTTTATACTAACACTAAAAGGCTTCTTGTCACTAGTATAGACGAATGTCCAGAACATATTAATGATCGTATTTAGTTTACTCACTGGGAAATAATTTTTTATATGTAATATTAAAATATATATAGTTAATACTAATATTAAGACATTTATTTTTCGAGGTACTTATCATGAATATTCTCTCCCCAATTGAAATAGCTTATATTGCTGGCATCATTGATGGTGAAGGAACTATAACCTTAACTACGCATAAAAAGGGCTGTTATCCTTCTCCAACTATTACCGTTGCATCTTCAGATTATGAATTAATTTCTTGGTTGAAAAAAACTATAAATGCTGGTCAAATTATTAAAAAGAAAAATTATAATCCTGATAAACACAAGGATTCTTGGTCATATGTCCTTAAATATAATAATGTATTAACATTGTTAGAATATATTGAGCCATATTTAGTTATTGTAAACAAAAAGAAAAGAGCAGAACTTATTTTAAATGAATATAAAAAGTTAACACCTAGAAATGGAAGATATTCAGAAGAAACTTTAAATCAAAAAGGACTTTTTTATAAAAAATTTATGGAATTAAATTAAAAAGTACTTAGCCAATGCTAAGTACTTTTTTAATGGTGGAGGTGAGGGGACGTATTAATCCTATATTTCTATAGGTACTGACTATATCTTTAGCTCTTTGAGCTATCTGGCGTATTATGAAAGCTATATTCTTTTAACCTTTTAACCTTTTAACTTTCATCCTAGTACTCCATGTTCTTATGAATTTAGGAGCCTATAAGTCGATACAGAGCTGTAAGCTTTCGCCTCATACTCCTCGGTATTGCCATATCCATATAGGACTTAGGTTTCACCGATCAAGCCAAATTTTCCACTATCTGTCACCAGATAGGGCGACTCTATTTGAATCGAACCCCTGTCCGAAGGACCAGCCACTTGAGCATCTACGAGTGTAGTTTGTGTTTTAGATTTCGCCTTTTATACTCCCACAAACAGGATTATAAAAGACTAGCTATGTTAGTTTCCCCATTAAGCTACACAGCACTCACTTAAGGGTAGCCCGCTAAATTGGCCCCCTATCCTACACCGCAGGCGCAGTAGGTAGGAGGTTAACTGCTACTAGGCAGCTAAAGCGTAATCGTTTTTAGCATTTATAACTTGTGCACCGTTTAACGAGTAAATGCAATCTCGACTCGCTTCTCAAGCCACCGAACATCCCCCGTCGAAGCCATTACACCCCCATGTTGGATGCTAAAAACTCGAAAGTCTTCTATCCTTCATGGCTTTGTCAATATCTCTTTGGGCAGATTTCTTAGCGGCATCTTCTCGCTTGTCATATAGTTTTTTACCTTTTGCTAAGGCTATTTTCACTTTAGCTATACCTCGAGTAAAATAAACTTGTAAGGGCACTAAAGTTAGACCTTCTTGCTTAGTTTGACCTAAGAGCCTCATTATTTCTTTTTTATGCATTAATAGTTTTCGTCTGCGTAAAGGTTCTACATTATAACGATTACCTTGTTCATAAGGACTAATATGCATATTAGAAATAAACATCTCACCATCAATAACTTCGGCATAACTATCTTTTAAGTTTGCTTTACCTTGTCTTAAAGACTTAACCTCGGTTCCTTTTAGCTCCATACCAGCTTCAAAGGTTTCTAAAATATGATAGTCATGTCTTGCTTTTCTATTGTCTATAACAACTTTGCCATTACTCATCATTATCACAACCTTTGAGCCTAAGGATAAAACAAACCCTGTACTAGCCAAAATCAGAGCTGTCAGGGTTTATAATTTTAACATAATATATTGTGCTAAACAAGATGCTATACTTGAATTATACCAAATTTCTTACAAATGTCAATTGCTTTGCTCAATTAATTCAAAATCAATCTTTCGATCTTCCATATTTACACGAGTTAATAATACCTCTACCTCTTGGCCAATGCGATATGTTTTTTTCGTATGCTCCCCTAATAAAGAAAGATCTCTATCATTAAAAATATAAAAATCATCTGTTAATGTTGAAACATGGACAAGTCCTTCAACAGAATTTTCAAGTTCTACAAATAATCCGAAAGAAGTTACACTACTAATATTTCCTTTAAACTCTTGTCCTTCAAATTGTTTCATATATTCTACCTTTTTAAGGTCTACGCTTTCTCTTTCTGCATCTTCAGCGATACGCTCACGAAGTGAAGATTGATCAGCATAATAATTTACCTTTTTCTTTAGTTTAGCTAATCTACTTTTGTCTAATTTATTTTCTTTCTTTATCATTTCTTTTATGATTCGATGAATTGCAAGGTCTGGGTAACGCCTAATAGGAGACGTAAAATGGCTATAATATTTTGAAGCTAATCCAAAGTGCCCTAGAGCATCAGCAGCATAACGCGCGTGTTGCATAGAGCGTAATACCACCGTATTTATAACCCTTTTCTCTGGCTTGTCTTCTACGAGATCGATAATTTCTTGAAAAGCTTTAGGATGTATTTCATTATTTACACCTTTTAAATTATAGCCAAATACATTTAAAATTCCATTAAGCTCAGCTATATCTTCAAAATTAGGTTCTTCATGGATTCTATATAAGAATGGTACTTCTAACCAGAAATAACGTTCAGCTACTGTTTCATTGGCACAAATCATGAATTCTTCAATAATTTGTTCAGCAATAGTACTTCTTCTTAAAATAATTTCAATTGGTTTGCCATCTTCATCAAGTTTCACTTTACTTTCTGGGAAATCAAAATTAATTGATCCTCTTC
Source organism: Desulfonispora thiosulfatigenes DSM 11270 (assembly GCF_900176035.1). NCBI lineage: Bacteria > Bacillati > Bacillota > Clostridia > Eubacteriales > Peptococcaceae > Desulfonispora > Desulfonispora thiosulfatigenes. Next base: position 59,560 of record NZ_FWWT01000012.1, read on the forward strand.
TGGTTCTTTTTTCTTGGAGAATACGGCAAAGTTTTTCCATTTCCTTAAATGTTGCTACATAATCTTGATATCTAGTAATTAGCTCTTGATCATCCTCTACTAAAATCTTATAAACATCTCCATAGGTCAATCTTTCTTTGACATTAATTATTGATTCACAAATTTCATGTGATACTACATTTCCTTTATCATCAATGTCCATAAAACAAGTCATAGCTAATCTATCTTCATTTGCATTTAAGCTACATATTCCATTAGATAATCGTACAGGTAACATAGGTATTACTCGGTCGACTAAATAGACACTTGTAGCCCTAGCTATTGCTTCTTTATCTATTACAGAATCCTCAGGTACATAGTGACCAACATCGGCAATATGTACGCCTAAACGTCTTAAACCATTAGCTAATATTTCTAAAGACACGGCATCATCTAAATCCTTAGCATCTGCTCCATCAATGGTTACCAATGGAAGATCTCTTAAATCCCTTCTACCTTCTTTATCTATATCAGGTATATTTAAAGAAATTTTTTCGGCCTTTTCCATAACCTCTGGTGGAAACCTTTCTGGTAATTGATGTTTTTTAATAATAGAAAGGATGTCCACTCCTGGGCTACCTTTATATCCTAAAATAGAAACTACTCTACCTTCAGGATTTCTTCTTTTTTCTGGCCATTTAATTACCTCAATTACAACTTTCATTCCGTCTTTAGCACCAGCAAAGTCTTCTTTACTGATAAAAAAGTCATAACCTAAACGATTATCATCTGGTACCACAAAACCAAAATGCTTATTGTTTTCAAAGGTCCCTACGACTTGTTTATTTGCTCTTTCTGTTATTCTGATTACTTCGCCTTCTGGTTTTTTTCCAGGTCCTCTACTTTTATGCATTCTTACAATTACTCTATCATTATGCATAGCACCATCTAAGTCTTGGCTTTTTACATATACATCACCTTGGTCAGGATCATCTGGAATTAAAAAAGCAAATCCTTTAGAATGACCTTGCAATCTTCCTGTAACTAAATTCATTAACTTTGGTAAAGCATATCGATCCTTTCTAGTAACAATTATTTCACCTTGTGCTTCCATATCATCTAAGTTTTTAATAAATTCATCTAAGTCCTTTTTTTCTACTCCAAAATGTGAAACTAATTCTTCTCTAGTTAAAGGATGATATACAGCGGTTGCCATAAAATCTAGTATTTCTTCTCGTTTTGTCATACTAACCTCCATATATGGATATTTTACAGTAGTATTTATATCTTACCCGTAAATATTACTATAATCCCAAATCTTGATGAATTTCTTGCATAGATTTTAAACCTATGGTAATAAATTCATCTAAGGATAGATTTATTTCTCGGCAAGCTGCTATTTGAATTCTACTTGCCCCTTTAGCAAAGCCTTTTTCATCAAATCTTCTTTTTAAAAAATCTAAGTCAATAGCATTTAAACCTTTCTCCTTTTTAATTAAAGCACCTGCAACTATTAATCCCGTTAAAGGATCCGTACAGTAAAGTGCCTTATCTAATTGATTTTTTCTTTCTACGCCTGTCATTTCATTATGTGCTTCAATTGCGTGAATTATTTCAGAATCGACATCTTTTTCTTTCAACATCTTAGCCCCAAGTAGTCCATGTTCAAATGGATCTGTCATGGTTAAATTATAATCAATATCATGTAATAATCCTGCAAGACCCCACTTTTCTTCATCTTCACTAAAGTGTCTAGCTAAACCTTTCATTACAGCCTCGCATGCGAGCATATGGTTAATTAAGTTTTTATTATTAACATTTAACTTTACTAATTCTAACGCTTCTTGTCTTTGCATTTTAATCTTTCCTTTCTAGCAATTTTCAAAATCTTTTAAATCTCCCATAATCATAAACCTTGCCATTGTTTCAGCTGCAATCTTTCCATTTGGCAAAATAGCCTTACCCTCAAGATCGACAACCTTTTTTCTCTCATTTATTATTTTAGATTCATATCTTATCTTTTCACCAATAGGAACCTGTTCTCTAAAACGTATTTCCATACGTGCTGTCACACCAAAAAAACCTAATGAGTTTACACTTCTAGACATTAATTCATCTAAAATAGTTGTTATTAAACCTCCATGCATTATCCCGGGATACCCTTGATGTTCTTCACTTGCTATGAATTCTGTAATTATTTTATTTCCTTCTTTAAAGAATTTTAACTTTAATCCTTTTACATTTCCTTCTCCACAGGCAAAACACATATGATCATAATTAAAATCCATGATTTCCTCCTAGAACTTTATTTAGGTTAAGGTTCAATAAATACTTTATTTTTCCTTTAAATTATTCTACTTTTACCCATAATCTTTATATGTAATCTAGCTCACTTTAGCTCTATTTATAATCTATCTTAAATTAACAAAAAAAAGAGATAGAAAATTAAATTTCTATCTCTTTATGATTATTATTTTTCAGTATATTTATTCACTTACAGGTTTTTCTCTTCCTAAAATCAAGTAATCTAATTCAGCTGTACTTAATTTATTGTACTCTTTAGTCTTAGCTAGATAGAATATAATTCCTAATGCTACCCAACCCACTAAAGCAATCCATGATGGTGTTGCCATAAATCCTGGGCTTCCTGGTACACATAATAATAGTAGAAATGCGAATGAGAATAAACCACCTACTATACCCCACGCCTTAACACTACCTTTTTCTTTAGCTGTGATAGAAGTAGATGCTTTGCCAAACACATATGCACCAAAACAAGTATACATATATCCAAAGGTAGTTCCAAGTGCTGCCATGTCTACTACCCATACTATTGCCTGACGACCAAACCATGGTGCCAGTAATGCCATTATTCCCACAAACATAATTGCATTTGAAGGGGTTTTATGTTCAGGGTGAACGTAAACAAACCATTTTGGTAATATCTTTGCTCTAGCCATTCCAAATACTAGACGACTTGTTGCCATGAAGAATCCATTGATTCCTGTAAAGATACCCATACAAACTGCAGTTACTAAGAAAAATACGCCTGCTTTTCCAAGGATAGTTTCCATGGCTGTTCCTGTTGCCCATATATGATTTGCAGCTACTAATTCAGTCCAAGGATATACAACTGCCGTTGAAAGTAATACGATTACATACATTAAAGCTCCAAAGAAGATCGCCCAAAATATTAACGAGAAACTTTTCTCTGGAGGGAAATCATATTCCTCTGCTGCTTGTGGAATTGTATCAAACCCTACGTACATCCACGGTGAGATAGCTACGATAGCTAAAATACTTGCTACCATGCCTTTATCTAATGCAAAAGCGGGGAACATATTAGCTACTGCAGTTTTAGAACTAATAGCTGTTCCTCCACCGATTAAAAGTACAGATCCTACTAATAATCCTACCATTATTAGCTGTACCTTCCCCACATCTTTAACACCTTTAAAGTTAAAGAAACCAAATATTAAAATTGCAGCTGATGCTAACATGATTTCACCCATATACACATCATAGCCTGCCATCGTATATAAAAATCCTTGTTCAAAAAGACCTGGTGCGATAAATTTTGCAAGGATTGCAAGTGCTGTTGCATTTAATGGTACGATACTTAAATAACCTAAGGTTAAAAACCAACCACATAAATATGCATGATTACGGCCAAATGCTGTATAAGCATAAGCAAATTCTCCACCAGCTACTGGTAACTCTTTTACCATAAAACCATAACTTTTTGCAATCACTAACATGATTAGTCCACCTACAACAATCCCTATTGCTGCCCCAATAGGTCCAGACTTTGCCATTAAATCACTTGGTAAAATAAAACATCCAAAACCAATTATTGTCCCCAGGGCTATAGCCCATATATTAGCTGGTGATAGCGTTTTTTCCAGTTCGACTCTTTCACTCATGATGTAACCTCCCTTTTAATATTTTATTTTCCAATAAAAAATGACTAAAATAATTTCAGATAAGGTTAAATATTCAAGTTACTGGTCTTTACTTGGTCATACCACCTCCCAGTTTTAAATACTACCTCCTTTCTTTGATTAATTTTAAAAACAAACAATATTTTCAATTACCATAAGTAGTACAAGTAATATTTATCAAATTAATTGGTTTTTGGTTATATTTTATATAATATTAATTTATCTCATAATTATGATAAATGTTTTTCTCTTAAAAATGTATGTAAAAAAGAGGCTACTCAAAATTGAAGTATTCTTCAATTTTGAGATAGTCTCTTTTTTTAGTTTTTAAGCCCTAGTTTCCGTGTGTTAGTTATTGAGATACTGGTTTTTCTGTACCTAGAATTAAATAATCAAGTTCAGCTTTAGTTAATTTATTATATTCTTTAGTTTGTGACAAGTAGAATACTATTCCTAAAGCTACCCAACCAACTAATGCGATCCAAGATTGAGTTGCCATAAATCCAGGGCTTCCTGGTACACATAATAGTAATAAGAAGCCTATTGAGAACGCACCACCTACTAAGCCCCATGCCTTATTAGTACTTGATTCTTGAGCTGTAATAGTTGTAGAATTTTTAGCCATTATATAACATCCAAAGCAAGTATATGCATATCCAAATGTAGTTCCAAGTGCTGCCATGTCAACTACCCACACGATTACTTGACGACCAAACCATGGTGCAAGTAATGAAAATAACATAATGAAAAGAATAGCATTTGATGGTGTTTTATGCGTTTCGTGTACGTTTACAAACCATTTTGGTAAAATCTTTGCTCTTGCCATACCAAATAATAATCTACTTGTTGCCATATAGAATCCATTAATACCCGTACAAATTGCCATACTTATACCTACTACTAAGAAGATTACACCTGATTTTCCTAAAGCATGTTCCATTGCATATCCCGTAGCCCAGTTATGCTTTCCTGCTACTAATTCTGTCCAAGGGAAAACCATACCTGTTGATAATAAAACAATTACATACATTACAGCTCCTAAGAAAATAGACCAAAAGATAAGTTTAAATCCTTTTTCAGGAGGGAAATCATATTCTTCGGCTGCTTGTGGAATTGTATCAAAACCTACATATAACCACGGTGAAATTGCCAGGATAGCTAATATACTCGCTATCATACCTTTATCTTGAGCAAATGGAGGTAATAAATTTGCAACTGATGTATCAGGATTTAAAGCTGTTCCTCCACCAATTAAAGCTACAGCTCCTAATAACAACCCTACCATTAATAATTGTACCTTACCAACATCTTTTACACCTCTATAGTTAAAGTAACCAAATATGATAATTGCAGCTGATGCTAACGCAATTTCTCCAGCATACACATCATAGCCAGCCATTGTGTATAAATAACCTTGTTCAAAAAGACCCGGTGCGATAAATTTGGCAAGTAATGCTAGTGCGGTTGCATTTAAAGGAACTATACTTAAATATCCCAAAGTTAAAAACCAACCACATAAATATGCATGATTACGTCCAAATCCGGTATAAGCATAGGCAAACTCTCCACCAGAAACGGGAACTTCTCTAACCATGAATCCATAACATCTACCTATAATAATCATTATAATTGCACCTAAGAATATACCGATTGCTGCACCTAAAGGTCCAGACTTTGCCATAAGATCACTTGGTAAGATGAAACATCCAAAACCGATGATTGAACCTAATGCCAAGGCTCCTACGTTAAAAGGGGACAGCGTTTTTTCCAGTTCAACTCTTTCACTCATGATGTAATCCTCCTAATTTTCATATAAGTTAATATAAGTTCGGTACTAATGAAGTTTGCTTGGGGAAGCAAATTCATTAGTATAAGTTTTTTTTATGACAAATTATTTGATTTTTCACGTTAAAAATGTTATCGTATTCATTGGGGAAAGTGGATTATTTAGTAATTTGTTTTGGGGAAAACAGACTACTAAGGGTTTACAAAAAATATAAAAATTAAATTATAATTTAATGCAGGGGTTTCTTTGCTTACTAGATTTTTAAAATTATAGTAAGCTTATTTGTGTCCATTTGTTTTACCTCTATCACCTCCTTGAATTAATGTGCCTCTCTACCCACCTTTCTTATAAGGATGTAAAAAATATTCTGAATATTTCTAAACCACCTTTTCGAGGGATACTTGTTGTGGTTATAGGTATCCTTTCTTTGAGCCTTATTGCTATGATTAATTTAACGGTTATCTATGTGATAATTATATTTTATGGGTAGTTTGTTGTCAACATAATTATTTGTAAAAAGTTGTGTTTTTTTTTAGACATTTTTTGCTCGATTTATAAAGGATTAAAATAAAAAAAAGCAAGACGCTCCAACTTGGAAACATCCTGCTTTTAGCATGATCTCTTACTTTAAAATATAATCTTAAACTGTTTTTGGATTTGCTGACAGATTGGTATTTTTTGGTGTATCATCATCACCATTAGACATACTGCCAAAAATCAATTTATCTAACTCTGCTTTACTTAATGCATTATATTCTTTTCTTCTAAGTGCATAGAATACTAAACCAATCACTGTCCAACCAGCCAATGCAATCCAAGAAGGAAGGGTAATTGCTCCAGGGCTAGCTGGAACTACTAAGAAACCAATAATTGTAAGCGATAAAAACGAACCTATTATAGCCTGAACTTTACCAGTGGCTGCTTCTTTTGCATCCATTGTTGGAGTTGATTTACAAATTACATAAGCTGTTAAACAGGTATACAAGAAACCAAGTCCTATTCCAAGTGATGCCATGTCAACAACCCATGATATAACTTGACGTCCAAACCAAGGTGCTAATAAGGAAACACCTGCTATAAATAAAATTCCATTAGATGGAGTATTTGATTTTGGACTTAATTTTCCAAACCAAGCTGGTAATATTTTAGCTCTAGCCATACTTAATAATAAACGGCTTGTAGCCATATAAAATCCATTAATGCCCGTAAGAATACCCATTGTTACTGCTGATAATAAGAATGCATAACCAAACTTTCCTAATGCAACCTGAGTTGTATATCCAGTTGCCCAAACATGACCTGCGGCAACTGTTTCTTGCCAAGGGAAAACAACGCCTGTAGCAAATAACGCTATGATATACATTCCTCCACCAGCAAGAATCGAAGTAATTATTAAGAACTTAGATTGCGATGGTGAGAAGTTAGATTCCTCTGCTGATTGTGGTATAGTATCAAATCCAACATACAAAAGTGGTGCAATAACTAAAATAGGAATAATACTAGCAAAAATAGATTGACCTGGCATAAATACTGGTGTTAAGTTTGAAAGAGAAGATACTGGACTTAATGCTGCACCACCACCAATTAAAAATACAGCGCCACATAGTAATCCAACCATTACAAGTTGAAGCTGTCCAACTTCTTTTACGCCTCTCATATTTAAAGCCGCAAAAATAATAATTACTGCTGAGGCTAAGATAAGCTCACCTATATATACATCAAAACCAGCAACAGTATACAGATAACCTTTTGTAAATAAGTCAGGAGCAGTAAACTTTGCCATAATTGCAAGTGCTGTTGCATTTAAAGGTACTATACTTAAATATCCTAGTGCTAAAAACCAACCACAAATATAAGCATGAGTACGTCCAAATCCTTTATAAGCATAGGTAAAGGCTCCACCTGCTACTGGAAATAGCTTTACTAATAAACCAATACTGTTTGCAATAACTATCATAATGATTGCACCAATAATTATAGCTAAACTTGCTCCTAAAGGACCACCTTTACTTAACATATCAGGTGGTAATACAAAGCAACCCCATCCAATAATTGAACCTACGGCCATTGCCCATACACTAGCTGGTGATAATGACTTTTCAAGTTGAACGCTTTTATCACTCATTACAGAAACCCCCCAAAAATCTTACTTTTAATTCTTGAATCCCCACTAAAAAATCCACCTACATAATCCCCAATGTTAAATCCTAATTTCCTACTCTTACAACAAATAAGATAGTAAATAAGTTAATAGCCTTTAGCTATGGTTTCAATATAGCTAATTACCACCTCCGTTAGTTATTATAAAATAATCCTTGGCTATTAACATGATTATTTTATAACGGTAGTCAGTTTAATAATATGACATAAGGTAATTTTATTTTATTGAAAGCTAAATGTCAACGATAAAAATAACCAAAGTTGTTAGTTACATTTATCTTTATTTATAGTATTATCTTTCCTATTCCATGAAACATATAAATAAGGATAAATTATTTTTATTTGAACATTAAATCATTATATACTAGTATATAATTAGCGCACGAGAGAAGTAACCCTCTCTCTACATAAAATCCTACCACATAAAACCTAATTATAATAGAAGTAAATATTTCTTATTTATCCAAAACCTCATCTTAATTTAGATGGGGTTTTGAACGTTCCTATATTCAAATAACGTCACAAAGCCTTAAAAATTAACCTAGTCGTCTTTAATTAAATAGAGTTAGGTCCAATGTCTAAACAATAATTTAAGTCTTTATATAGGCAATTTGACTTTCAACAGTTTATTTATCTAAAATTATCTATAAAGGCATAGAAAAAAGGGTATATCATGAAATTATGATATACCCTTTTTCTATCCGTAATACAAGTATATTTAATTTAAATTATTTAGCATTTTTTTCTAAAGAGTTTTTAATAGCACCAACAATTCTATCAATATCTTCTTTAGTTGCAACTAATGCTGGAGCTAAAGTTACAGTATTATTTAAGCCTGGTAAACTCTTATTAGTTCTACCACATAATACACCTTGAGCTGCTATGTCAGCCATAACTTGAGCCATTTGAGCTTCAGATACAGCTTGCTTAGTTTTCTTATCTACTACTAATTCAACACCTGCAAATAAACCTTCACCACGAACGTCACCAACTAAGTCCATTGAACGTAATTCGTTTAATTGACCTAACATGTATTCACCCATTTTAACAGTGTTGTCTAATAAGTTTTCTTCTTCCATAATTGCAATGTTTTCTAAACCAGCTGCAGTAGAACCAGCACAACCACCATAAGTACTGATATCACGGAAGAATGCTAATGGATCGCTAGCATCTTCTTTAAATACATTAAAGATATGATCTTTAGCCATCATACAAGATAATGGTTGGTAAGCACTAGCCATACCTTTAGCAGTAGTCATAATGTCAGGATCTACATCAAAGTGTAAATGTCCAAACCATTTACCAGTTCTACCGAAACCACAAACAACTTCATCCATGATCATTTCTACATCATATTTTTTACAGATTTTTTGTACCATTGGATAGTATTCTGGAACTGGCTTAATAATACCACCACCAGCAGTGATAGGCTCAACGATAATAGCAGCAACTTGTTCAGCTCCGCCTTCTCTTTTGATTGCCCATTCTACTGCTTGAGCACATTCGATTTCACAGCTTCCGTATTCTTTACCAAATGGACATCTGTAACAACAAGCATGTTCAAATGAAGAGAAACCAGGTACGAATGGACCATAATCAGCTTTTCTTTCATGTTGTCCTGTTGCACTTAATGCACCTATAGTTGTACCATGGTAGTCACGGTCACGATATAAGATTTTATATTTTTCGTTATTTCCTTTTAAACGGTTCATTTGTCTTACTGCTTTAAATGCCTTTTCATTTGCTTCAGATCCACTGTTAGCAAAGAAAGTTTTATCTAATCTAGGAAGAAGTTCCTTTAATTTTCCGGCTAATTTGATAGTAGGAATATTACCAGCACTACCTGCATAGTAAGGCATTTCTATTAATTGGTCATAAACAGCTTTAGCCATTCTTTCTCTACCATAGCCAATGTTTACACACCAAACTGCACCAGAAACTGCATCTAAATATTGTTTTCCACTGATGTCTTCGATCATTAGACCTTTACCACCAGTAACGATTAATGGGTTATTTGTTTCAAGAGCCTTATGTTGAAAAAGGTGATGCCATAAACTATCCTTGTCCATTGCAATTAATTGTTCTGTTGTTAATTCAGCCATTATAAATATCCCCCTTAAAAATTAATATTTTAGAATATTCACCAAATTAAATGGTAAATTAAAGGGGAGATTTTTAATTTTCTCCCCTTTTTTAACTTTATAAAAGAATTATTTTAAGAAAGTTTCAGCTGGAACGTATTCAACACCTTGAGCGTCAGCAACCGCTTTGTATGTTACATGTCCTTCGCAAGTGTTTAAACCTGATACTAATTCAGGACGATCGATGCAAGCTTGTTTCCATCCTTTGTTAGCGATTAAAGTAGCATAAGCTGCAGTATTGTTTTCTAATGTAATAGTAGAAGTTCTTGCAAATGCACCAGGCATGTTTGCAACAGAATAATGAAGAACATCATGGATTACTCTAACTGGATTGTCATGAGTAGTTGCGCCTGTAATAGTTTCAACAGACCCACCTTGGTCAATAGCGATGTCAACAATTACTGCACCTGGCTTCATTGTTTTAACCATTTCTTCTGTAACTAATTTAGGAGCTTTAGCACCTGGGATTAATACAGAACTGATTACTACGTCAGCATCTTTAACTTCATTAGCAATGTTAAATGGGTTAGATTTAAGAGTTTTAACTCTACCATCAAATAAGTCATCTAAATAACGTAAACGTTCTCCATTTAATTCAATGATTGAAACGTCAGCTTTTAATCCATTAGCCATTTTAGCAGCGTTAGTACCAGCAACACCACCACCAACTACAACAACTTTAGCTGGTCTTACTCCTGGAACACCACCCATTAATGTACCAACACCACCATGGTGTTTCATTAAGAATTGAGCACCAATTTGAACAGACATTCTACCTGCTACTTCACTCATAGGAGCTAGTAAAGGTAATGTTCTTCCGATTTGTACTGTTTCATAAGCGATACCAACGATTTTCTTTTCAAGTAAAGCTTTAGTTAATTCAACTTCTGGAGCTAAGTGTAAGTATGTAAATAAAATCTGTCCTTCTTTAAATAATGGATACTCAGATGGAAGTGGCTCTTTAACTTTCCAAATCATATCAGCTTCAGCGTATACTGATGCGATATCAGGAAGGATTTTAGCTCCTACTGCTTCATATTCTGCATCAGTGAAACCAGTTCCAAGACCAGCACCTGCTTGTACTACTACAGTATGTCCAGCTCTTACAAGAGCATCCGCACCTGCAGGAGTTCCACCTACACGGTTTTCATTGTTTTTAATCTCCATAGGAATACCTACGATCATCCAAAACACCTCCAAATTATTTTTGTTATTATCTTAAAAAAGTAATAACCTAAGATTTATTATATGTGATTATCTTTGCAGAATAATCAACTCATATAAACAATTTTACTCTATCACTTGCTTGCAATGCAAGCATTACCAGCTCGCAACCTTTACTAATGTACGCAAATTAATAAAATATATACATCTTTATATAACAATTTGTCTATTTTATAAAACTATTTGCTTATCATTAGAATAAGGGTTACTAATGTATGAATTCACTAAAAATTCATCATATATATATCATAAAACTCATATATCTAAATTGCATCATCACTATTGTATAATTTTTACCCTAAATAAGTTTATATTAATGTGCATTTAGCACAACAACCCTTGTCCATTAGAGTATTTCTCCCATTATTACAGCTAGATATAGAGTAATTGCCTCTTTAAAGTCTTTAATATTAATTCCACTTACTTTATATATTTTATTTAACCTATGGTTAAGAGTATTTCTATGAATAAACAATTCCTTAGCAGCCTCAACTTGACTAAACCTGCACTCACACCAAGCTTTAATTGTTTTGGAAAGATCTATCCAGTCTGTTTGTTCTTTTAAGGTTGAAAGTGCAATTTGCAGAAAATCCTCACAAGCATCCTTTTGAGTATTTAAAATTAAACTTTCTAGATGAAATTCATTTATTTGAAAAATTCGAGAACTTTTTTTTGCCCTTTTCCCAATTTCTATTGCTCGCCAGGATTCTTTATAAGATTTACTTAGTCCTGAAACATTTCTTGCTAAAGAACCAATACCTATATATACATCAATTCCACCTTCTTGCAAATTCCTACTAAAGTTCCTGCAAGTATCTTCGATTATTTCTAGTGTACCTTTTTCATCACAACTGCATTTTAGCGCTTTTAGTATAATGTATCTATTTACACCTATGGGTGCAACTATATCATCTATACCTGAAAAAATTTTCTTAATTTTAGATATAATCTCAATTTTAACGCCTTGTTTGTATTGTTCGTTGTCCTCATGCATAAATCCTTCTATATCTTTAACTTTTGATAATTTATTTTCCTTGCACACCTCAATGGCAATTGCAATATGAGGAGGTGTGATATCAAAACCCAATTTATATCCTTTAGCTATGATTACAAATTCTTCTGTTTTACTTTCATTGAAAATTGAGATTTCTTTAATAAAACTTTTGACTGCTTCTTCTTGAAGCAAAGTCGAATTATAAAAAACTTCTTCCCACAACAAACTCTCAGCTTGGTTTTTAGCTAGAATTCCAAACCTTTGTACTTCCTGAGGATCACCTGTAATACCAATGGTGCCAACTATTTTTCCAGCTAATTTCACGGTTAAAATTATACCCTTTATTTCATTTGATTCCTTAATATATTTGATAGGTTCATTTTTCCGACATTTTATAGATTTAAGTGCTGATTCACTAAATGTGCCAATGATACTATGGTCGCTGGCACCAACTAAAATAGCCTTTTCATCTGTAATAAAAATTTGGTATCCTATAGCTTGACTAATTGACGATACGATTTTGGGCGCCAACCTTTTTAGCATTTATACAACCTCCTCATTTCACTATTTAATTATATCGAACTTTAGCGATGATTAAAGGGGGAATAGCATTTTTTTCACAGGTTAATTTTTACAATATAAGATTACATAAAAATAAGGCTAGGTATAAATACCTAGCCTTTAAACTACATAAATAAAATTACATGAATAATGGAGCAAAAACTAACGAAACAATTGTCATAAGCTTGATTAAGATATTAATTGATGGACCTGAAGTATCTTTAAATGGGTCCCCAACTGTATCACCAGTTACCGCAGCACCATGTGCAACAGAACCTTTTCCTCCGTGCTTTCCACCTTCAATATACTTTTTAGCATTATCCCATGCTCCACCAGCATTAGCCATCATAATAGCTAATAAGAAACCTGTTACTAATGCACCAGCTAATAATCCACCTAAAGCTAATTTCCCTAATCCTGGCATTAATCCAACACCAATAGGAACAACTACAGCTAATAAACCAGGAACGACCATTTCTCTTAATGCAGCACCTGTACTGATATCAACACATTTTGCATAATCAGGTTTACCTGTTCCTTCCATGATTCCTGGGATTTCTCTAAACTGTCTTCTAACCTCGTCAATCATATCTCCAGCCGCTCTACCTACTGCATTCATAGTTAAAGCAGAGAAAATAAACGGTAACATACCACCAATAAATAAACCAGCAACAACTGCAGGATTTAAAATATCAATTGATTCTATTCCAGCAGCTTGAGTATAAGCACTAAATAAAGCAAGTGCTGTTAACGCAGCTGAACCAATAGCAAATCCTTTACCAATAGCAGCAGTAGTATTACCTACTGAGTCTAAGCTATCAGTAATCTTACGTACTTTTGGATCTAAATGAGCCATTTCTGCAATACCACCAGCATTGTCCGCAATTGGACCATAAGCATCAACAGCAACAACCATACCCGTTGTAGATAACATACCTACAGCAGCTAAAGCGATACCATATAATCCAGCAAATTTATATGAAAGCAAAATAGCAATTACAATAACAATGATTGGTAGAGCTGTACTCATCATACCTACACCCATACCAGAAATAATGTTTGTAGCTGCACCCGTTTCAGATGCCTTTGCAATTTCTTGAACCGGCTTATAATGATCTGAAGTATAATATTCTGTTATTTTACCAATTGTAAATCCTGCAATTAAACCAGCGATAGTCGCAATAAATACACCCATGCCAGTTACTGCTCCTTCTGCTGGAAGGATAGTTGTACATAAGAAATATGTAGCACCTAATGATAAAACCATTGCTACAAGTTCCCCTTGATTTAGAGCTTTTGAAGCATCTGCTCCTTCGCCAGTTCTAACAAAGAATGTACCAATTACAGATGCAATAACACCAGCACTTGCAATTAAAAATGGTAAGATAATAGCGCCTGTTCCAAGTCCCATAGCTGCTGCTAATGCCATACCAGCAATTAATGAACCTACAAAAGATTCAAATAAGTCAGCACCCATACCAGCAACGTCACCTACGTTGTCCCCAACGTTATCAGCAATAACTGCTGGGTTACGTGGATCATCTTCAGGGATACCAGCTTCAACCTTACCAACTAAATCGGCTCCAACGTCAGCAGCTTTAGTATAAATACCGCCACCAACACGACCAAATAAGGCAATAGAACTTGCACCTAATGCAAAACCATTAATAATACTAGATTGTGATTCAATATCAAATAATAATGCCACTATTCCTAAACCTACTAATCCTAGACCTACAACACTCATACCCATTACGGCTCCACCAGAGAAAGCAACGCCTAACGCTTTATTTGAGCTTTCTTGAGCTGCATTGGCAGTACGTACGTTAGCTTTGGTAGCTACACTCATACCTATGTAACCAGCTAATGTAGAACAAATTGCTCCAATAATAAAAGCAATTGCTGTTTGAGGTTTAATACTATCTGCACCTGTAGTTAAAGCACCAGCTGCAAAGATAATACCTGTCAAAATAAGTACGAAAATTACAAGAGTTTTATACTCTCTCATTAAGAATGCCATAGCACCTTCATTAATAGCAGCTGCTAATTCTTGCATTCTTTTGTTTCCTGGGCTTACTTTATTTACTTTTGCTGTTAAATAAAACGCAAAAATAAGAGCAATTACGCCCGCACCCAGTGCCACATAAATTGATGACATTAAATCCATTACTAAAATCCTCCTCTTGTCTACTCTTATATTTTATTTTTTAGAAAAAAATAATTACTGAAGAAGTGTGATTATTAATGTGAAAACCATAAAAGATATCGCAAAAATTGTAGATAATTTACTTAATAAACCATCAAGTCCTTTTTTCTTACCCATGAATGTTTCTGCTCCACCTGAAATTGCACCAGAAAGACCCGCTGATTTTCCTGATTGTAATAATACAGTAGCAATTACTCCGATTGATGATAATATCTGTAAAATCAAAAGAAACGTATGCATTTTTCCACCTCCCCTATTGCCTTACCAAATTTATTCTATCAAATTTAGCCTTTTGAAACAACTTTCAAAGCTAGAAATCAGCCTTTTATATTTTAAAGGTCTAGGATTAATCCTAGACCTTTAAATCTTTATCCTTTTAGATTATAAAAGTTTTTCTTGCCTTTGTAAACTGCTGATTCATCTAGTTCTTCTTCTAATCTTAATAACTGATTATATTTTGCTACTCTATCAGTCCTAGAAGGAGCCCCCGTTTTAATTTGTCCTGCATTTGTAGCCACTGCAATATCCGCAATAGTAACATCTTCTGTTTCTCCAGAACGATGAGAAATGATTGCCGTATACCCTGCAGTTTTAGCCATTTCAATTGCATCTAAGGTTTCTGTTAATGTACCTATTTGATTTACTTTTACTAAAATACTATTAGCAGTTTTAGTTTCTATTCCTTTAGCTAATCTTTCAGTATTAGTTACGAAAAGGTCATCTCCAACTAATTGAATTTTGTCTCCTATTCTTTCAGTTAGCATTTTCCAACCATGCCAGTCTTCTTCTGAAAGACCATCTTCGATAGATAAAATAGGATATTTAGCTACTAATTCTTCGTAGAAATCTATCATTTCTTCTGAAGTACGAGCTAAACCTTGACCTTTAAAGTTATAAATACCATCTTGATAAAGCTCAGTTGCTGCAACGTCTAAAGCTAAGAAAATATCTTCTCCTGGGTTATAGCCAGCCTTATGAATCGCCTCTACTATAACGTCTAAAGCTTCTTCATTCGATGATAAATTAGGTGCAAATCCACCTTCATCTCCTACAGCTGTATTATATCCTCTTGATTTTAAAACCTTTTTTAAGTTATGGAATATTTCCGTTCCCATTCTAACCGCTTCTCTAAAGCTACTAGCACCTACTGGCATCACCATGAATTCTTGGATATCTACATTATTATCAGCATGCTCTCCACCATTTAAGATATTCATCATAGGGACAGGAAGGCTCTTGCTATTTGCTCCACCGATATAACGATATAAAGGCATTCCTAAAGAATCTGATGCTGCTTTTGCTACAGCCATGGATACACCTAAAATCGCATTAGCTCCTAATTTTCCTTTGTTATCTGTGCCATCTAAGTTTATCATTAATTGGTCAATTTCAACTTGTTCAAACGCTGACATACCAATTAATTCTGGAGCAATTACTGTATTAACATTATCAACAGCATTTAATACTCCTTTTCCCATAAACCTATCTTCACTATCTCTTAATTCTACGGCTTCAAAAGCTCCAGTTGATGCCCCTGAAGGCACAGCTGCTCTACCAAAACTTCCATCTTCTAAATATACATCTACTTCAACTGTAGGATTACCACGAGAATCCAAAATTTCTCTAGCAAATACATCAACTATTACACACATATTAAAATCCTCCTTTTATATCTATAAATTAATTATTTACAAGACTATTTCCTGTCATTTCTGCTGGCTTTTCAATATTTAATAAATTTAATACTGTAGGTGCTATATCCTGCAATGATCCAGTTTCCTTTAATTTAATACTTTTTAACTCTTCAGCAACTAAGATAAAAGGCACTAAATTACAGGTATGAGCTGTGATCGGTTTCCCTGTTTCTGGGTCAAACATAGATTCAGCGTTTCCATGATCTGCAGTTATTAATATTTTTCCTTTAACCTTTTCCATCGCTGTTAAGACTTTTCCTAAACAATTATCTACTGTTTCTATTGCTTTTACAGTTGCCTCAATATCCCCTGTATGTCCAACCATATCAGGATTTGCAAAATTAAGCAAAATAAATCCATATTTTTCTGTATTTATTTCTTCAATTAATTTCTGTGTTACTAATTCCGCGCTCATTTCTGGCTGTAAATTATAAGTTGCAACCTTTGGAGAAGGAATTAAGACTCTTTCTTCACCAGGATTGGGGTCTTCTACACCACCATTAAAGAAAAAGGTAACATGGGCATACTTTTCAGTTTCTGCTATTCTTAATTGTTTTATACCTTCGGCGCTTAATACTTCACCTAAAGTGTTTTTTAAATTTTGAGGCGAGAAGATTACTGGTGCTTTGATATCCTTATCATATTGAGTCATGCAGACATAATGTATATTTGTACAACTTTCACTTCGCTTAAAATATGTAAAATCTTTATCAACAAAAACTCTAGATATTTCACGTGCCCTATCTGCTCTAAAGTTATAAAATACAACAACATCATCTTGTTTAATCTGTGCTATGGATTCACCTTTTTGATCTACTATGACAGTAGGTTTAATAAATTCATCTATTATCTTTTTATCATAAGATTGTTCAATAGCAGACTTAGCTAGAGGCGCTTTATCTCCTTCACCTAAAACCATAGCCTTATAAGCAAGCTCTACTCTATCCCAACGATTGTCTCTATCCATAGCATAGTATCTACCCATAATGGTTGCTATTTTACCCCTACCTAATTCCTGTAATTTATCTTCTAATTGTTCGATATATGTAATAGAACTAGTAGGAGAAACATCTCTTCCATCTAAAAAAGCATGAATAAATATATCATTTATCCCCATTTCACTTGCTATGTCAAGCAATGCAAATAAATGCTGGATATGACTATGTACTCCTCCATCAGATAATAGCCCTAGTAAATGTAAAGGTTTATTTTCATTTTTGCATTTTTCTAGAGCCTCTTTTAAAACAGGGTTAGAGGCTAATGTCTTTTCTCGTACTGCCTTATTAATTCTCGTTAATTCTTGATATACTACTCTTCCAGCACCAATATTTAAATGTCCAACTTCTGAGTTACCCATTTGACCATCAGGCAATCCGACATTCTCACCAGATGCTTTCAAATTAGCATGGGGATATTTATTCCAAATACTATCAAAATTGGGTTTTTTCGCTCTACTTATGGCATTACTATTAGGGTCATCGCACTCAGATAACCCCCAGCCATCTAACACAATTAATGCTAATGGTCTCATTAAACTTACCCCTTATAATTAACGATTTGAGCAAAACTAGTGGCTTCTAGACTAGCACCACCAACTAAAGCTCCATCAATGTTATCTTTAGACATTAAATCTTTAATATTTTCAGGATTAACACTTCCACCATATTGAATCCTTACCTTTTGCGCCGCTTCTATATCAAATATTTCTGCAATAATACTTCTAATTCCTTTAATTGTTTCTTCTGCATCTTCTGGAGATGCTGTTTTTCCTGTTCCTATAGCCCAAATAGGTTCATATGCAATAATAATTTTAGGTAAATTTTCTTTGGGAACACCTTGGATAGCTGATTCTATTTGAGTTTTGCATTTTGTTAGAGTAGCTCCTGATTCTCTTTCTTCTAATGTTTCACCTATACAAAGAATAGGAGTTAATCCTACTACTAATGCCTTTTCTAGCTTTTGTTTAATAAACTCATCAGTTTCGTTAAATATTTGACGTCTTTCTGAATGACCTATAATAACATATTTAATACCAAGATTTAAAAGCATTTCAGCAGAAATTTCACCAGTAAATGCTCCTTGGTTAATAGGATACATATTTTGAGCACCAAGTCCTATTTGCTCATTTTTAAGTTCTTCACTAAGTGATTCTAATGAAGTATATGGTACACATAAAACTATTTCAACTTCAGTATTTTTTTCGACTAAAGGTTTGAATTGTTTAACAAAATTCTTTGCCTCATTTGTTGTTTTGTACATTTTCCAATTTGCTGCAATTACTGGTTTACGCACAATATTATCCCCCTAAATTATCTATTTATCATTTAATATTTTTACACCTGGTAGTTCTTTTCCTTCTAAGAATTCTAAAGATGCTCCACCACCAGTAGAGATATGAGTTATGTTACCATCTAAACCTGCTTGCTTTACAGCGGCAACTGAATCTCCTCCACCAATTATTGAAATTGCATCTAAACTAGCCACCTTTTGTGCAATAGCTTTAGTACCTTTACTGAATTCTTCTACTTCAAATACACCCATTGGTCCATTCCAAAAAACAAGTTTTGCACCTTCTAAAGACTTTGTATATAAATCTATTGTATCCTGTCCAATGTCCAGCACCATTTTATCACTTGGTATACTGTCAATGGAAACATTTAGTATTTCACTTCTATCTTCAATTGAATTAGCTACTACTGCATCTATCGGAGTTAAAAGCTTCACGCCTTTTTCTTTGGCCTTTTGGATTAATTCCGTAGCCAATTGTACTTTACTTTCTTCTAATAAAGATTTTCCTATTTTATAATTTTTGGCCTTAAGAAAAGTATTTGCCATTCCTCCCCCAATAATTAAAGCGTCCACTTTATTAACTAAGTTTTCAATTACTCCTATTTTATCTGATATCTTAGCTCCGCCAATAATTGCTACATATGGTTTTGGAGGATTATCAATAGCTCTACTTAATTCCCTCAATTCTTTTTCTAATAAAAATCCCGCTACTGCCGGAAGATATTCCGCTACACCAGTAGTAGAAGAATGAGCACGATGAGCTGTTCCAAATGCATCATTAACGTAGATTTCTGCTAAGCTTGCTAATTCTTTTGTGAACTCCGAATCATTTTTTGTTTCACCTGGATTAAATCTTACGTTTTCTAATAGGATAACATCTCCATCTTCCATGTTATCGATAACATTCTTGGTTTCTTCCCCTACTGTTTCCGGAGTTTTGATAACCTTTTTACCAATAAGTTCCCCTAGTCTATTAGCTACTTCATCTAAACGAAATTCATCCATCACATTTCCCTTAGGCCTACCTAAGTGGGTCACTAGAATAACTTTCGCACCTTGTTCATGCAAATAATTTATTGTTGGCAGAGCTGCCTTAATTCGAGTATCATCAGTGATCTTTCCTTTATCTCGTGGAACATTAAAATCTACCCTCACTAAAACCTTTTTTCCTTTTACCTCAATATCCTTAACCGTCTTTTTATCCATTACTTGCCTCCTGTTTATTTACTAACCCCATCCGATTTTTTATCAGTGTAGGAGCAACTATTGTTATATATATATTATAGTTGCTTTTTTATTCTTTCAAATAATAATTTTATAATAATAAATCTTTAATATTCCTATTATACCCTTCATTTCTTACAAACATAATTCTATTCGTTTAATTTTACTGAATTCCTCTTTTTTAAAAAAGTCTGCTCTTTTTTAAAATAATAGTAAGGTTTTATATAAATAAATTTTAGCCATCGGTTGAACCGATGGCTAAAATTCAATCTAACTTATTTCCTATATATTGTATTAAATCAACTACACGACAAGAATAACCCCACTCATTATCATACCAAGCAACTACTTTAACTAAATTATCCTCTATTACATGGGTTGATAAGGCATCTACTATCGAAGAGTGACTATCACCATTGTAGTCTCTAGATACTAAAGGCTCATCTGAGTAACCTAAAAACCCTTGCAATTCATTTTCGCTTGCATTCTTCAAAGCCATATTTAATTCTTCAACAGTAACATTTTCTTCTAATTCTGCTACTAAGTCAACCACTGAAACATTTGGTGTAGGTACTCTCATCGCAAAACCATTTAATTTTCCCTTTAACTCTGGCAAAACCAAGGCAACAGCCCTTGCAGCTCCAGTTGTTGTAGGAATTATGGACATTCCAGCTGCTCTTGCTCTTCTTAAATCACGATGAGGTAAATCAAGAATGTTTTGGTCATTAGTATATGAATGTACGGTAGTCATTAAACCTCTTTTAATTTTAAAATTATCATGGATTACCTTTACAAACGTTGCTAAACAGTTAGTTGTACAAGAAGCATTAGAAATTATATGATGGCTTTGAGGATCATATTTTTCCTGGTTAACTCCCATAACAATTGTAATATCTTCATTTTTAGCTGGTGCAGAAATGATAACCTTTTTTGCTCCTGCTTCAATATGTTTACTAGACTGTTCTTTAGAGGTAAATCTTCCTGTTGATTCAACTACAATATCTACCCCTAGTTCCTTCCAAGGCAAATTAGCTGGATCTTTTTCTGCTAAAACCTTAACTTCTTTGCCATCAACAATTATCGCATCTTCCTTAACTTCTACCTTGCTAGGAAATCTTCCATGAACTGAATCAAATTTAAGTAAATGAGCCAAAGTTTTAGCATCAGTTAAATCATTCACGGCTACAATTTCAATATTTTCATTATCAAATGCTGCCCTATAAACATTACGTCCTATTCTTCCAAAACCATTTATACCTACTTTTACTTTCATATTCATACCTCCTTGAATTTAGCTTTCCTGAGGATACCTTACTTTGTTTCGAAGATTTCCAAGATGCTTCTAGCCGCTCCTTCATCAGTGATTAAACAATCAATAAATCCTGCCTTTGTAACTGCTTTAATCGCTAATGCTTTACTTTTTCCACCTGCAATAGCTATTACATTTTTAATTTTTCCTAAATCGTTTATATTTAGACCTATGCTAGGGCTTGAATATACTATATCTCCTTTTTTATTGAAAAAATAACCAAAGGCCTCTCCCTGGACATCATACTGAGTAATATTGTCTACTTCTTCTAAACTTAATTTTCTTCTTTCAGCCATTTCTAAAGGGTTTCCTATTCCATGAATTAAAATTTCTGTTTGCTTGATTAAATTAATTATAGGAGCAATATATGGATCATTAACTAATTGCTCTATAGATGATTTACTCATATGATCGGGTACATGTAGTAATCTATAACTTGCATTTAACTTATCAGCTATTTTTGCAGCTATCGTATTTGCCTGTATCTCTACCTTTTCTCCTAATCCGCCTCTAGCAGGTAAAATTAATAAATCTTGGATATTTTCTGAAACGATATGATTGGCAAATTCAGCTAAAGTATTACCACCTGTTACTGCTATAGTTTTAACTGTTTCTATTATTTTATCCAAATTTAAAGCTGCTACTCTTCCTAATTCTTCTTTTGCAAATGGATCACTGTCGATATCTCCAGTTATAATAATGACATTTTTAATATTTAGGTATGTGCTTAGAGCTTTTTCAAGATTATCTAATCCTTTGATTCCACGAACCAAAGAATCTAATTCTTTTAGCACTCGCTCTCCTAAAGAAGTAATTGTCATCCCTTTAGCATCGGCATTTATTAATTCTTGTTGTCGTAGTGTCTCAACATCATTTCTAATTATTCGTTCGCCAATTTTTAACCTTTCAGATAAAACCCTCCTTCCTATTGGCTCTAGATAACTAATAGTACGTAAACAATCATATCTTCTTTGTACTATTTCAATCATTTCTGGTGCTAACTTACTTAGATAAAGTGCTTTTTCAGACATCTTAATTCTCCTTTTGTCCCACTGATGACGTATATTGTCCCAGTAAAGCTATGATATTTTCTTTTACTTTGTAATCAGGTCAAAAGTCTTTATATAGTATGTGGAAATTTCTTAAATGTTAATTATTTATTTAAAATTCTTTTTTATATAAAAAAATCCCCCCTTTGGGAAGATTTTTTTGTGTTTGAATTGTAACTAACTGATTATTGCTCCTGTTGGACAAGTTTCTGCACAACTACCACATTCGGTGCATAAGTCTTGATCAATTACATAGATATCGCCTTCACTAATCGCATCTACCGGGCATTCAGGTAGACAAGCGCCACAAGCAACACAGTTTTGCGTAATTTTCATATTTATTCCTCCTTTCAGATTTTTCTATTTTATTCGCTAAGGATATTAAAATCCCTGCATACCTTTAATAAGTATTTCTTAATTTTTCAGATATTTCTTCTAGCTTACGCATCCGATGATTTATACCTGATTTTCCAATAGGGGGTTCTAGTAATTCTCCTAACTCTTTAAGGCTTATATCTGGTTGGAGCATTCTTAATTCTGCTACCTGTCTTAAAGGATTCGGAAGTTTATCTAATCCAATTTTTCTTTGGATAAATTCAATATTTTCTACTTGCCTCATTGAAGCATCGATTGTTTTATTTAAATTTGCTGTTTCACAATTAACTAATCTATTGACTCTATTTCGCAATCCTTTTTGAATCCTAATATTTTCAAAATCTAATAAGGCAACGTGGGCACCTACTACATTTAAGAAAGTGACAATTTGCTCACTTTCTTTTAAATAAACAATATTAAATTTTTTCCTTTTACTTATTTTAGCTTTTAAATCAAAAGCAGCTAATAGTTCCACCAAAGAATTAGCATAAATTACATCAGTACAAACAATTTCTAAATGATAAGCATTTTCTGGTGAACTTACTGAACCTGCTCCTAAAAATGTCCCTCTTAAATAACTCCTTTGGCAACACTGATTTTTAGTTATATTACCACATACCTTAGGATTAACTAAAATTCCTTGTTTTGTCACTCCTAATGAATCTAAAATTTTTGCTACCTCATGATGAGGCGGTATTTTAACTAAATAAATATTGTTTTTCTTTAAGCGGTTTTTCCGTAACACTCTTACCTCAGTTTCTACAGTAAATATCATTTTCGCAAGCTTTAGAATTTTTCTAGCTATTGCTGCACTTTCTGTAGTTAGTTCAAGACCCACACAATTATTTTTATTTATTATTATCGTCCCTATCATTCTCACGAGCCCAGCTAATTCAGCTAAATTACAACAATTATCTTCATCAATAATACGTGCTAATTCATTTTTCGTTTTTGCAGAAAAAGACATTTTACTCATTCCTTATCTGTGATCTTTTCCGGAACAGAATATTTTACTTAAATTTCACCTTATCATGTTGCATAAATAGTTCCATAATTGCCATTCCTAAACTCCAAGGATTATGCCTTACTAAAAATGATTCATCAATTAAAGGCTTAGCTACTACCTTTACTTTCATTTTAGCTATTTCATCATAATCAACCTTTACAGGTTCAGATCCTTCTGACTTATATTTAAGTAATAGATTTTTATCCTGAATTATTTGATTATTAACTAAAACATAATCTACAATGCCTGGGTAACTATGTTCCTCAATTGCTCGTATATGTTGACTAACATTATACCCAGTCGTTTCTCCTTGCTGGGTCATTACATTGCAAACATGCATTTTAATAGCCCTACTATTTTTGATGGTTTTTGCCATATCTGCAATTAATAAATTAGGAATAATACTCGTATATAAACTACCAGGTCCTAATACAATTACGTCGGCTTCATTTAAAGAATCTAAGGCTTCTTGAAAAGGTGTCGGATTTTTAGGTTTTATTTCTATCCTTTTAATCGGACTTTGTGCTTTAGGTATATTACTTTCACCATCGATAATAGTTCCGTCATTAAGATGTGCTCTCAATGAAACGTTCTCTAAGGTTGAAGGTACTACCTTCCCTTCTAGAGCTAAAACCCTACTTAATTGTCTAACTGCTATTTCAAAACTACCATAAATATCTGCTAAGGCAGCTATCATTAAGTTTCCTAAACTATGTCCTTTTAATTCATCACCCTCATTAAAACGATATGTAAATAATTCTTCCATTAAAGCTTCTTTTTCAGCTAATGCAACCATACAACTTCTAATATCCCCTGGGGGCAGCATGCCCAGCTGATTTCTAAGTCTTCCTGAACTACCACCATCATCAGCCATGGACACTATTGCTGTAATATCAAAGGAAAGCTTTTTTAATCCTCTTAAAAGATTTGATAATCCTGTGCCCCCACCTAATACAACTATTTTCGGATTTCTTTTAGATATTATTTCTTGGGAAATATTGTTCTTTTTAATAGTAACCATCTTTAGATTGCGCTCCTCTTTTTTCAATATCTCTGTGTTTCACACTTACTTCATAATCCTCTTGTTGTAGTAATTCTCCTAATTTACGAGCTATAGCTACTGATCTATGTTGACCTCCAGTACAACCAATAGCAATCATTAAATGAGCCTTACCTTCTTGTACATAATGCGGGACTAAAAAACTAAGCAACTCATAATATTTAGTTATAAAATCATTACTAATTTCAGATTTAAATACATATTCAGCGACTTGCTGATCCTTACCAGTTAAAGGCCTTAGTTCTTTTAAATAATAAGGATTAGGTAAAAATCTTACATCCATTAAAAGATCTGTATCTAAAGGAATTCCATATTTATAGCCAAAGGACATTACTGTAATATATAAAGACTTATTTTTATCCTTATATCCCCAAACCCTCCTTATTTCTTCCTTTAATTGTAGAGGCTTAAGGTCAGAGGTATCTATGATAATATTTGCCTTCCCTCTTAATTCTTGGAGGAGTTCTCTTTCTACCTTGATACCTTCATAAATATCTCCTTCAGGTGATAAAGGATGTCTTCTCCTAGTTTCTTTAAACCTTTTAACTAACTCTTCGTCTGTGGCCTCTAAAAAAACAATCTCATAGTTAATATCTAATTTATTTAGCTTATCTAGTTCAGCATAAACTTGATTAAAGAATGTTCCTCCTCTAATATCTATCACTACAGCAACCCTATCAATCTTTCCTTCTGACTGAAAACATAAATCTATGAACTTGGGAATTAATGTAGGGGGTAAATTATCTATACAAAAAAATCCTAAATCTTCTAAGCTTTGAACTGCTTGGCTTTTTCCTGCCCCTGATAAACCTGTAATAATTAAAATTTTAACCTTTTCCATACTTACAGCCCCCTTAAAGTTCATAATTATCAGTTCTATAATTCAATACCTGCTCATTTGGTATATTTGCCTTTTTTAAAATTTCTGCACCATAGCCAAATTCTCCTACAGTCTTTGGAAAATGAGCATCACTATTAACAATAAATTCTACCCCGGTTTTTGCTACTTCTAATACATCTTCTAGACAAGGAAAGGTATGACCTGTATTTATTTCAAAAGCAGTATTAGTTTTCACACATCTCTTTCCTAGCTCTTTTAAATCAATAGGCATCTTTAAACCCGGATGAGTTACAGCCAAACAATCATTTTTTGTAATTGCCTCATTTAAAGATTTTGTATTATTATTCTTGATTTTTTCTCTTTGTCCTTTATTAAATTTAGCCCACCTATTTCCAATCACATATTTCCAGGCACTTTCTAAATCTATCGGTTTAACATATGGATGTAATCCTACTAATAGAAAATCTAATTCTTTGATAACCTTAGGGTCAATATCTATTTCACCTTTTAATCCAATCAGATTACTCTCTGCCCCTAGTAAAATATTTAACTCTGGAAATTTAGGGGCGATTCCTTTTATATGCTCTTTTATTTGTAAATAAGTTTCGCTATTTTTTACACCAGCTCCAATATTTGCTGGTCCGTGGTCTGTGATAGCTACTTCTTTTAATCCTTTTTGTTCTGCCATAAAAGCAATTTCTTCAATTGTGCTTTCCCCATCACTATATGTTGAATGCGTATGATAATCTCCTATAAAATTCATAAATACCTCTTTGGCTTTTCTATTATCTTTCGACAAATAGCTCTAAAGTATTCTTTCTTAAAAAAAATTCCCACTAATATATTAGTGGGATTAATTATAGGTTTTTTGCCTAAGTTCTTTTTGCATTACCTTTACAATTAAGCGATCTAGCTCAACGCTTAATTCATAGGTTTCCTCGGCCAATAAACGGTCAAAATTACTGTCTACTGCGTTATGAAGCTCATATCTTTTTTCTTGAATTTTTCTACGCAATTCTCTTATTTCAGACATATTGTTGCCTCCATTAATTACCTTTGTATTGCATTATTCGACATCGATTTTACATTTCCTGCAATGATTAGGGTTTTTATCCATAAATATAAAATTTATTTTCTGTGCTACAAAGGCAATATTAGTTTTTCTAGTATTGCGGCAACTCCGTCGTCCTCATTAGATAATGTTATTATATCTGCTACCTGTTTTAATTCATCACAAGCATTTCCAATAGCTACCCCACAGCCCGCATATTCAATCATATCTAAATCGTTTAATTCATCCCCTATAGCAATTACCTGTTCCCTCTTAATATTCATACTTTCTGCTAATCTTTTTAAAGCCATCCCTTTTGTAGCTTCCGGATGGGATATTTCTAATAAATGAGGTTTTGATCTGGTTAAATTGGTGTGTCCCCCAAATTCAGCCTTTAATCCTTCATTTAATCCTTCTAGCTCATTACTATCTCCCATAAGCACAATTTTAGTAGGTGCAATAGGTTTTTCTTCAAGTGAATTTAAAATATTTATAGGTACCTGGGTCATTTTTGCATAATGTTCTGCCCACTTATTAACTTCAAATACATATAAATCATCACTATAATATAAATTCATATGAATTCCCTTAGGTCTAATAAAATTAACGACATCTTTAGCTAAATCTAAGGATAAAGGTAAATGTGATATTTCTCTACCATCAGCATACTTAACTAATGCGCCCTGGTACGTAATTAAAGGAATTGTAAGCCCAATTTCAAGTGCATAGGGTAGTGCCGATTTAAACATTCTTCCTGTCGCAAATGTAACTAAGACTCCCTTTAAAATACTTTCTTTTATTATATTTTTAGACCTTTGTGAAATAACCCTATCCTCATTCAGTAAAGTATCATCTAAATCTATTGCCACTAATTTATAATCCATATTTACCTCCTAGGATATTCCTAATTGAATCCACAATGCAACATTATAGCATAAATTCCCTTTATTGTTAATTAATCTTTTACAATTGCATTTAAAATTCCACTAATGATTGATAAAAGAATCGCTCCAAAGGTTGCAGCCCAAAATCCATTAACCTCAAAGCCATTAACTACGCCACTGGTTATCTTTAACATAAAGCCATTGATTATTAAAGTAAACAAACCTAAAGAAAAAATATTGATTGGTAATGTTAGTACTAAGATAATAGGTCTAATGATGGCATTAACCATGCCTAATACTAAAGCTGCAAAAAGTGCTGCAAAAAATGTTTTAACTTCTATTCCGCTAACTACAGCTGCTGTCAAAATTAGCGATAGTCCACTTAGTAGCCATCGTAAAATCCAACCTTTCATTTTAATACCCTCCTTATTCCTTCGATTTTTTCATGCGTAACAAAAGATCTTGATGGGTAGATAAATAATTATAAATACTTTCTGCTACAGTATAGTTTATTCCTTCTACCTCTGATAGCTCCTCTAAATTTGCTTGTTGTATTTTTTTAAATGAGCCAAAATGCTTTAATAAGCTTATCTTTCTTTTTTCTCCGACTCCTGGAATATCATCTAAAATTGAGGCTAAATTTCTTTTACCTCTTAAACTTCGATGATACGTTATAGCAAAGCGATGAGCTTCATCTCGTAATCTTTGCAATAAATATAGTCCTTGCGAGTTTCTAGGTAAAAAAGTTGGTTCTTTTTGATTTTCGGTAAATAATAATTCTTCTTTTTCTGCTAAACCATAGGTAGGAATATAATCAAAACCATGTTTTTTCATTGCTTTTCTTGCTTCACTTAATTGTCCTTTACCCCCATCAATAATAACTAAATCAGGTAGGTTAGAAAACCTTTTATCAGTAATTTGCTTTTTTTCTTTTTGGACATTACTAAATCTTCTATCTATAACTTCATAAATACTCGCAAAATCATTAGGTCCTTCTACAGTTTTTATCTTGAATTTACGATACTGACTTTTATCTGGTCTACCTTCAGTAAAGACTACCATAGAGGCAACGCTTTCTGTTCCTTGGGTATTTGAAATATCAAAACATTCAATACGTAGAGGAAGCTCGGGAAGGTTTAATTG
Organism: Desulfonispora thiosulfatigenes DSM 11270; assembly: GCF_900176035.1. NCBI lineage: Bacteria > Bacillati > Bacillota > Clostridia > Eubacteriales > Peptococcaceae > Desulfonispora > Desulfonispora thiosulfatigenes. The sequence goes on from NZ_FWWT01000012.1 coordinate 88,477, forward strand.
TTTTTGCAGTTCCATAATAGCTTCTTCAGTTGTAGATTTTTTTTGTAATAGTCTTTCTTCTTCTAGCTTTAATACTTCTAGGGCATTTTTACCTACTAATTCTAATAAATCCTTACGTTCTCCTTTATGAGGCATTTTCACATATACCCTTGCCCCTCTTTTTTCGCTTAACCACTGTCCAATAACTTCTTTTTCGGGAATTTCCTCTTCGATTATAATTTCCTTCGGAATAAAATCTTGTTCATTATAATACTGCTTGATAAATGAAGCAATAACTTCTCCCCTGCTGCTTTCATCTGTTCCACTTAAGAAAAAGTTTTCTCGACCAATTAATTTACCGCTACGAATAATAAAAATTTGCACACATACCGTATTAAAACCTCGCGCCATCGCAATCACATCTTGATTTTCTTGTCCGTTAGTAATGATCTTTTGTTTTTCTACGATTGTTTCGATACTTTTAATTTGATCTCTGATAATTGCCGCTTGTTCAAATTCTAGATTTTCTGACTTTTGTTCCATTTCATCATGTAATTTAGTTAATAAAGTATCTTGTTTTCCTTCTAAGAATAAAATAACTCCTTTAATAATTTGCTGATAATCTTCTTTAGAAATTCTTCCTACACAAGGGGCTAGGCACTTTTTTATATGAGCATTTAAACACGGTCTAGTGTTTCTAAAAATCTTTTGATTACAGGAGCGATACGGAAATATACTTCTGATTACTTCCAGAGTCGTTTTTAAAGATGTTGTACTAGTATAAGGTCCAAAATACTTATTACCATCCTTTACCTTATTGCGTGTAATAAGTATTCTGGGAAAGTCTTCATTTGTTATCTTTACATAGGGGTAATTTTTGTCATCTTTTAAACTTATATTGTATTTAGGACGATGTTTTTTAATTAAATTACATTCGAGAATTAAAGCTTCTAATTCCGAATCCGTTAAAATATATTCTAAGTCTTCAATGTTTTTTACAAGTGCTCTTGTTTTTGCTGAATCATGTTTTTTACCGACAAAATAAGATTTAACTCTATTTTTTAAAGATATAGCCTTGCCTACATAGATAATTTTATCTTCGTTGTTTTTCATTAAATATACCCCAGGCTTATCTGGCAAACCTTTTATCTTTTCCTCTAACATGATTATCAACTCCACTATTTAACCTTTATTTAAAACTTTTTTAAGGTATTGCCCTGTGTAAGAGTGGTCGGTATTTGCTATTTCTTCTGGCGTACCTGTAGCAATAATTTGTCCACCCCTATCCCCACCCTCTGGGCCTAAATCCACGATATAATCAGCACATTTAATTACATCTAAATTATGCTCTATCACGACTACACTATCTCCTGCTTCTACAAGCCTGTTTAAAACATCTAAAAGTTTATGAATATCTGCAATATGAAGTCCTGTAGTAGGTTCATCTAAAATGTATAATGTCTTTCCATTACTTCTTCTAGATAATTCTGTTGCTAATTTTACCCTTTGCGCTTCTCCTCCTGAGAGAGTAGTAGCAGGTTGTCCTAGTCTAATATACCCTAATCCAACATCATCTAAAGTCTTTAATTTACGGTGAATTTTAGGTATATTTTGAAAAAACTCTACACCTTCTTCGACCGTCATCCCTAAAACCTCTGAAATAGTTTTTCCCTTATACCTAATTTCTAGGGTTTCTCGATTATAACGTTTACCTTTACATATTTCACATGGTACATATACATCAGGTAAAAAGTGCATTTCAATTTTAATAATTCCATCTCCGCTACAAGCTTCACACCTTCCACCCTTGACATTAAAGCTAAAACGACCCGGCTTATAACCTCTCATTCTAGCATCCGTTGTTTGAGAAAAGACCTCTCTAATAGCATCAAATACTCCTGTATACGTTGCTGGGTTTGACCTTGGCGTTCTACCAATAGGAGACTGATCTATATTTATAACCTTATCTAAATTCTCAATTCCTAAAATATCTTGATGTTTTCCCGGCTTTGCTTTAGAGGTAGGATAAAGTCTTGATTCTAAAGCTTTTAATAAGATTTCATTAATTAAAGTACTTTTTCCTGATCCAGATACCCCTGTTACACAAGTAAATAATCCTAAGGGAATAGCTAGATTTGCATTTTTCAAGTTATTTTCACTAGCTTTTTTGATTTCTATTTTCTTTTCTGTCATTTCTCGTCTAATTTTAGGAATTTCTATCTTTTTAGCCCCTGTTAAATATTGACCAGTAATTGATTCTGGAGCATTTTTGATATCCTCAATCGTTCCCTGTGCTACCAGTTTTCCTCCCCCAGCCCCTGCCTTAGGTCCTATATCAATAATATGATCTGCACTAAGCATTGTGTCTTCATCATGTTCAACCACGATTAAGGTATTACCTAGATCTCGTAAATTTTCCAGTGTTTTAATTAACCGATTATTATCTCTTTGATGCAAGCCTATACTTGGCTCATCTAGGATATATAAAACTCCTACTAAACCTGAGCCGATTTGAGTTGCAAGGCGAATTCTTTGAGCTTCCCCTCCGGACAAGGTTCCTGCTGATCTACTTAAATTCAAATAATCTAAACCCACATTTACTAAAAATCCTAATCTTTCTTTAATTTCTTTTAAAATTTGTCTTGCAATTAAAATTTGACGATCACTAAGTTCTAAAGTATCCATAAATTGTTTGGCTTCTAAAATAGTCATATTAGAAATGTCTGCTATATTTATATCATTAATTTTTACAGCTAATGCTTCTGGTCTAAGCCTTGCTCCTTTACAACGAAGGCAATGCTTACTAGACATAAACTTTTCAATTTCTGTACGTGCAGATTCAGAGTTTGTTTCTCTAAATCTTCTTTCTAAGTTTGGAATTACCCCTTCATAATAGGTATCTACTACCCGCGTATCATTATAAATATTAGTATATTTAAATTTAATTTTTTCTGTTGTCGAGCCATATAGAACTAACTTTAGCTTTTCTTTTGGCAAATCTTTAACCGGTATAGTTAAATCAATTTCAAATTGTTCTGCTGCTGAATTTAGTAATTGATAATAATAACTAGCACTATTTCTACTCCAAGCAGCTATCGCCCCTACTTCTAAGGATATGCTTTTATCTGGAATCACTATATCTGGATCTATTTCTAACTTTGTTCCGAGACCATCACAATCATTACAAGCTCCAAAAGGACTATTGAAAGAAAACATCCTTGGTGTAATTTCTGCTAAGCTAATGCCACAATCAACACACGCAAAATTTTGACTAAACATTAATTCTTCTTCATCTGACATTAAAACATAAACTAAACCTTCACTTAATTTTAAAGCAATTTCTAAAGAATCTGCTAATCTATTTTCGATACCTTCTTTGACAATAATCCTATCGACTACAACTTCAATACTATGCTTTTTATTTTTTTCTAAATTAATTTCATCATTTATATCCTTTATTTCCCCATTTACTCTAATCCGTACAAAGCCACTTTTCTTTAAATCTTCAATTACATTTTTATGCTCTCCTTTTCTGCCCTGGACAACTGGAGCTAAAATTTGTAGTTTTGTTCTTTCTTCATATCCCATAATTTTATCGACCATTTGCTCTATAGTTTGTTGAGTAATGGCTTTACCACATTTAGGGCAATGAGGTATTCCGATACGGGCAAATAATAAACGTAAATAATCATGGATTTCAGTAACCGTACCTACAGTAGACCTGGGATTACGACTAGTTGTTTTTTGATCAATCGATATTGCAGGGGATAAGCCTTCAATATATTCAACATCCGGCTTATCCATTTGCCCTAAAAACTGACGAGCATAAGCAGATAATGATTCTACATAACGTCTTTGCCCTTCAGCATAAATCGTATCAAAGGCTAAGGAAGACTTACCTGAACCACTTAAACCTGTAATTACAACAAATTTATCGCGTGGAATTTCTACATCAATATTTTTGAGATTGTGAACTTTAGCACCTTTAACTACAATTTTATCTATAGCCATTATCTTCCTCCAAGTATAAGATTCTATTTTGTTTTTAGTTCAATAATTAAATCTCTAATAAAAGCTGCTTGTTCAAACTCTAAATTTTTAGCTGCTTGCTTCATTTCTTTTTCTAATTGTTTAATTTTCGCTTCTTTTTCCTTTTTAGTTAACTTCTTCGCATTTGTATTATAATCTGCTACCTTTTCTGCTACCATGGTTGCTTCAATAACATCTCTTACTCCTTTTTTAATAGTTTGCGGAGTAATATTATTTTCTTTATTATGTTTTATCTGGATTTCTCGTCTTCTATAGGTTTCATCTAATGCTTTTTTCATAGACTTTGTAACGATATCGCCATACATGATAACCTTACCATTAATATTACGTGCCGCTCGTCCTATTGTCTGAACTAAAGAAGTTTCAGATCGCAAAAATCCTTCTTTATCTGCATCTAAGATAGCTATCAAAGAAACCTCTGGTAAATCTAAGCCTTCACGTAATAAGTTTATACCTACTAAAACATCAAATTCCCCTAAACGTAAATCTCTAATAATTTCCATGCGCTCTATCGTTTTAATCTCTGAATGTAAATATCGCACTTTAATTCCGACATTTTTTAAATAATCTGTTAAATCTTCCGACATTTTTTTAGTTAGAGTTGTAATTAATACTCTTTCCTTTTTTTCCACTCTTAACCTTATTTCATCTAGTAAATCGTCTATTTGATTCTTTACTGGTCGCACTTCTATTTCTGGATCAATTAAGCCTGTCGGTCTAATAATTTGCTCTACAACCTTAGAACTATTTTGTTTTTCATAAGGTCCTGGAGTGGCTGAAACAAAAATCATTTGCCCTGTTTTCTTTTCGAATTCTGCAAACTGTAAAGGTCTATTATCTAAAGCTGAAGGCAGCCTAAAACCGTGAGCTACTAAATTACTCTTACGAGATCTATCTCCTGCATACATCGCACCTATTTGCGGGATGGTCACATGAGCTTCATCAATAATAGTTAAATAATCCTCTGGAAAATAGTCTAATAAGCAAAAGGGCGTTTCCCCTTCTTTTCTTCCAGTTAAATGCCTAGAATAGTTTTCAATTCCGGTACAAAATCCGACTTCACGCATCATTTCTAAATCATATCTAGTTCTTTGCTCTAATCTTTGCAGTTCTACTAATTTATTTTTTTCTTTTAATATCTTTAATTTTTCTTCTAATTCTTGTTCAATATTTTTAATTGCCTCTTCTAAATACTCAGGATCAGTAACATAGTGACTAGCTGGGAAAATACTAATGTGTTTTAATAAACCTAGCACTTCCCCTGTAACAATATCAATTTCTGCTATTCTATCTATTTCATCGCCAAATAATTCTATACGGATTGCCTTTTCGGAAAGCGATGCTGGCATGACTTCGATTACATCACCCCGTACTCTAAAAGTCCCTCGGTCAAAATTAATATCATTTCTTTCATATTGAATATCAACTAATTTCTTTAAAATATCGTCTCTATCATATGTTTGTCCAACTCTAATTGAAAGAGTTTGGTTTTTGTAATCAATCGGTGAACCCAAACCATAAATACAAGATACACTTGCCACAATAATAACGTCTTTACGCTCAAAAAGGGCTGAGGTAGCAGAGTGTCGTAATTTTTCAATTTCTTCATTTATACTAGAATCTTTTTCTATATACGTATCAGTATGAGCAATATAGGCCTCGGGCTGATAATAATCATAATAACTAACAAAATATTCAACTGCATTTTCAGGAAAAAACTCTTTAAACTCACTACATAATTGGGCGGCTAATGTTTTATTATGCGCAATTACTAAAGTAGGACGATTTACTTCTTTAATAATATTAGCCATAGTAAAAGTTTTGCCTGAACCTGTTACTCCTAATAAAGTTTGATTAGGTAGCCCACTATACAGACCCTCAATTAATTCTTCGATAGCCCTTGGTTGATCACCTGCGGGTTGGTAATCAGACACTAATTTAAATTTATCCTCCAAGCTCCTCACCTACCTTCATCTCTTTCTTTTATTTTATCATAACCTTAATAATAAAAAACCTGCACCTCCGAAGAAATGCAGTTAAGAATCATTTAATTATTCTTTTTAGTACTTTTGTGAAGGATTTTTGGAAAAATCCATCTGAATTCGACAAATCAAGATAAGAATCATTATATCCTCTAGGAACTGGTATTAATCCTAATGAAGCTTCAAAACCTTTTCTCTTAACTAAAGTCTTATGAATTTTTTTCTTTTTATCACTGAAATATGTAATCTGAAAATTACTTTCCGTGAATTGCAAAAAATATTCTAATTCACTATAACCATTAACTTCATTTTCATTAAGTGAAAGAATAACATCCCCTGTGCCAAGCCCTGCTCTTTTTAAAGGTGAATTATTTAATAAGTCTAAAATCATGATGCCTCTTTCCGTATCTACATACTTAGGCTCACTTTTAAATTCATGCCTTCGACCTAAATAAATAATAAACTCATGGCCTAAAGGTGCAAATAAAGCTGCTAAGATACTTAAAGAATAAAAATTCGTAGCTATAATAGCTAATATCAATAATATTACGCTATACACAGCTAGGTGGAACGCAGAACGTAAGGATTTTTGCTTAGCATGACCCGTAAGCGCAATATCACCATAACCTAATCCCGCAATCACAGGCATCATTAAATAAACCATGTTTTCACTTTCTATAACTAATTCAGACTTAATTAAAGGCCACCACTCAGGCATTTTAATTACATCTGTTACTGCATTACTTTCTGGGATAGCCATTGCAATCATAGCTACAATAGGTAAAGGCCAAAACTTCTGTAAGCTAAAACCTCCTACTAGTTTGCCTGTTTTATCTTTTACATATACAGGAACGGCTCCTAAATGACCACTCATTAAAATTAAAATAGCTTCGACTAAATGTAATATAGCTACTAAACCCATAATCTGTGGGATACTAATTTCTGGAAAACCAAAAAAGTATTTACATAAAGAAAGTATGCCCCCCGCATAAGCAAAGCACATAAACCTTTGATTTATCAGCATAAGGCCTACTGCAAGAATCCATAAATATTGAATGCCGATTTCTAAAATGGATAACCCAACTATTACTAAAATAATACTCCCAATAAAACCGCCTAATAAACCATACAAAGAAGCTACTATAGTTGGCACTATTATACTTTCTTCTGGTAAATTAAACATGGAACTTTTCATTTTAGCTAATCTCTTAAATTGAAACCAAATAATTATCATAACCACCCAGAAAACTGGTTGTAATAAAAGGGATACAATATTATAAAAAATCATAGGTATTAACTTTAAAAAGACCAAAAGTTACACCCCACCAAAAAAATTTTCAGGGGTTATAGTTTCCCCTGAAGTAATTCAATAGCCTTTTTAAGTTGAGTATCTTCAATAAATTCCTCGGATCCCGTAATTAATGGTAATTTAACTTCTTCATCTGGCTTTATTCCTAATTTATGAATATCATTCTTGTTAGGAGTTAAATATTTTGCTGTTGTTAACTTAAGACCTGCTCCATCTTTAAGGAAGAATACATTTTGCACTACACCTTTACCATAAGTTTTTTCGCCTACTAAGGTACCTAACTTAGTGTCTTTAACTGCTCCTGCAAATATTTCTGAAGCACTTGCACTACCTTCGTTAACTAAAACGACTAATGGCACTTTTATTCCTGGTCCTTTAGAACTATAGGTTACACTTTTCCCATTTTTATCTACGATATGGACAATTGGACTTTCAGGAAGAACCTCTTTTAAAATACTAACTACTGTTTCAAGATTACCTCCAGGGTTATTTCTTAAATCAATAATTAATCCTTTATAACCCTCTTTATTTATCTTCTCCATTTCAGCAGTAAATTCTTCATCGGTATTATTCCCAAATAAGGTAATTGCTAAATAAGCTATATCTTTGTTTTCCTTTAAAATCTCTGCCTTAACTGTTGGTACGTCAACAATTTCTCTTATTATAGAAAAATCTAAAATTTTATCTGTACCTTCTCTTTTAATGCTTAACTTTACTTTAGTTCCTGGCTCTCCTCTCATAACCTCAACTGCATCATCTAAAGTCATACCTGTTGTAGACTTACCGTCAATTTTGGTTATTATATCTCCGGACTTTATCCCTGCCTTATGACCTGGTGTTCCTTCTACGGGTGCAATTACAGTTATATCCTTTTCCTTAGTCCCTACATATACGCCTATCCCACCAAAGGTTGGCTCAATATATGATTGTAATTTTTGAAACTCCTTTTCATCTAAAAATACAGAATACTCATCACCTAAAGAATCAACTAGCCCTTTAGTTGCACCTTCTACTAATTGTTCAGTGGTAATCGGATGAAGATAACTTGATTTTACCAGTGTTGCTACATGTAAAAGCTGACCTACCTGATTATAATTAGTAATAAAGATATAACCAACTACTGATGTAACGATAAAACTAATAATTGTAAATATCGTAAGAACAACCTTTAATATTTTTTTGGTCGTTTGCAAATGTAACACCTTCCTAACCTAATCTCTTCTAAAATATATTTATGATGATATAAAAATATATACTTATATAATTACCTAATTATTACATCTAAATACTAATTAAACATTTAAATATTTTCTAACTGCTATTCCACTAGCAAATGTTCCAATTATAACCCCTACTGCTAAGATACTCATTATAATGTATGATAAAAGGGTAGAGTCCGTTACTAAGGGTAAAAAGGGTGCGGATACTAATAAATATTCGCTAAACTTCTGATACCCATAATATATACCTATATTAGATAAAACTGCTCCTATTATGCCAATTAACATTCCTTCTAAATAAAAGGGTAATTTAATAAACACACTACTTGCACCGACAAATTGCATAATCCTTATTTCTTTTCTACGTGCTAATACCGTAAGTCTAGTCGTTGTCGAAATTAAAAATAAGGATGCTAATAAAATCCCTATAATTGTAACTACTCCTGCATTTCTCACCCAAGTAGTCAATGATACTAGTTTTTCTATCCAACCTTTACCATAATTTATTTTGTCTACTATTTCAATCTTTTCGATTTCTTTGACGATAGATTCTACTTGCTCTGGTTTTGTAGCTTGTACCTTATACATATCTGGGAGCGGATTCCTATCTCCTAAGGCTTTAACTATATTAGCTTCTTTACCATAACGATTTTGAAGTTCTATTAAAGCATCTGCCTTAGGAACAAACTCGATAGACTCTACTCCTTCTAAATTTTTAAGGTCCTTTTCTAATTCAGAATACTCGATATCCATATTTTTTTGCAAAAATACATTTATTTCCACCTGTTTCTCAAGTTCTTCCATCATATGTAGACTATTTAAAACAAATAATAAAGAAAATCCTAAAATAATTAAAGATATAGTTACTGTACTAATTGAAGCAATCGTCATTCCTTTATGTCTATTCATCGAACGGAAGGTATCACGTAAACTATATTTTAAAGAACTATAAGTCCGCATCCTCGTACCCTCCTTTATCGATATCTCGAAATACTTGACCATTTTTTAAAGCTATTATCCTTTTACGCATATATGCTACTACTTCAATATCGTGAGTAGCCATTAAAATAGTTGTCCCTCTTTCATTAATGTCACTTAAAAGACGCATGATTTCCTTTGATGTTTTCGGATCTAGGTTTCCTGTAGGTTCATCAGCTATGATTATTTCTGGTCTATTAACTATTGCCCTAGCTATACCTACCCTTTGTTGTTCTCCACCTGATAACTGATTAGGAAAAGAATTGGTCTTTTTTGCTAAACCTACTTTTTGGAGAACTTGTGGCACTATTTTTTTGACCTCTTTAGGAGAAGTTCCTGTAGCTTCTAAAGCAAAAGCAACATTTTCAAAAACAGTCCTATCTTCTAAAAGTAGAAAGTCTTGAAAAACTACCCCTATTTTGCGTCTATATAAAGGTACCTCTTTGTTACTTAATCGAACGATACTTTTACCTCCAACCATTATTTGACCTTCCGTAGGCTTTTCTTGCCTGGTTAATAATTTTAGTAAGGTTGACTTTCCAGCACCACTTTTTCCTACTAAAAAAACAAATTCACCCTTATCTATACTTAACTCTACATTTTCTAAAGCTAGGCTATTATTACCATACTTTTTTGTTACGTTGACAAGTTTTATCAATTTTTTCACCTCAAAATATACTCACAAAATATTACCCATTGTTTATTATACCAAATAATTGCTTTCGACAAAAAAGGTATATTTTCCTGCAAATAAATATTGTTAAAAAAAGGGTAGTCCTCATTTAAAATAAATAATATGAACTCAAACTTGAGGACATTTTATTTTAAAATAAGAACTACCCTTTATATTTAATTAATTCTTATAAATGGTTGTTATTTTTTATTGATTAAATTAACTGCTTTTTCTGCAATATGTTTAGCTGTTAAACCATATACTTCTAATAATTCATCTGGTTTTCCTGATCTACCAAAGATATCATTTACCCCAACTCTTTCCATATGGATAGGGCAATTTTCTACTAAAACTTCTGCTACTGCACTACCTAAACCACCATTAATATTATGCTCTTCACAGGTAATAATAGCTCCTGATTTTTGAGCCTCTTTTATTATTGCATCTTTATCTAAGGGTTTAATGGTACTAATATTTAAAACACTTGCTTTTATTCCTTGTTTTAAAAGCTCTTCACGTGCTTTTAATGCTTCTCCTACCATAATTCCAGTTGCAATAATTGATACATCATTTCCATCTTCGATTAATTTAGCTTTACCAATTTCAAATTTATAGCTATTATCAAAGATCATCGGAACCTTTGGTCTTCCTAGCCTTATGTAAACAGGACCTTCATATTCGCTTGCTGCCACAATTGCTTGTTTTGTTTCTTCACCGTCAGCAGGAACAATCACAGTCATCCCTGGAATAGCACGCATTAGCGCAATATCTTCTAACATTTGATGACTTCCACCATCTTCGCCTACAGTTAAACCTGCATGACTGGCTGCAATTTTAACATTTAAACATCCATATCCAATTGTGTTTCTAATTTGATCATAAGCTCTACCACATGCAAAAATAGCAAAAGTACTCGCAAAAGGAATTTTGCCTGCTGCTGCGAGTCCTGCGGCACATCCCATTAAGTTTTGTTCTGCTATTCCTATATTAAAAAATCGTTCCGGAAATTCCTTTTTAAAAACACTTGTTTTAGTCGAACCTGATAAATCAGCATCAACTACAACTACATTATCATTATTTTTACCTAGTTCTGCTAAAGCTATCCCATAGGCATCTCTAGTCGCCATTTTTTCCACAATAAAAACCTCCCTTACTCTTAAAATAATTTACGCTTGTAATTCTTGTAAAGCTTTGTCTACTTCTTCTTTATTAGGGGCTGAACCGTGCCAATTCGCCTTATTTTCCATAAAAGACACACCTTTACCTTTAACTGTTTTTGCCACAAGTATTGATGGTTTACCTTTAGTCTCTTTTGCCTTTTTAAAACCAGCTTCAATACTTTCAAAGTCATGTCCATCAATTTCAATAACATCCCAACCAAAAGCAGACCACTTATCGATAATTGGATAAGGATTCATTACCTCTTCAATATTTCCATCTATTTGTAGACCATTATTATCTAAAATAGCAATTATATTATCCAATTTATAATGACTAGCAGCCATAGCTGCTTCCCATACCTGTCCTTCTTGTAACTCGCCATCACCTAACATTACATAAATATAGGAATCCCTTTTATCTAGTTTCCCTGCTAGCGCCATACCTATAGAAGTAGAAAATCCAGTTCCTAATGAACCCGTAGACATTTCTACCCCTGATACCTTTTTCATATCAGGATGACCTTGTAATTTAGAGTCAATTTGGCGAAGTGTTAATAATTCTTTGACAGGGAAAAATCCTTTTTCTGCTAAGGCTGCATATAATACTGGCGCAGCATGTCCTTTTGATAATACAAAACGATCCCTTTCATCCCACTTAGGATTATTAGCATCGACCTTCATTTCTTTAAAATATAAGTATGTTACTATGTCCGTAGCTGACAGGGAACCCCCTGGATGTCCTGATCCTGCTGCCCCTATCATTTTAATTATATTTCGGCGAATTTCAGTAGCCTTTTTTGTCAGCATATTTGTACTTTCAGTAAGCATTCTTATTACACCCTCCTTATAAAATCAAAATTTTATCTCAATTTTTACACGAAGTACATTTACTTGGTTCTACATATTTCGTCATAAAAATCCTTTATCCTGCACCATAATACCAATATTAACTAAAAAAGTGAAGGGTTTTCACGAAAAAAAGGAAGTATTTCTAGCTAGCCTTCCTAGTATGATAAATAAGAGTACGGTTTATGCACCACCTTTTTACAATTATTTGAACTTTTTCTTTTTAATCTCACTCACCCCTAAAATAATTATTGGCAAAATTACTTGAAAAGGTAAAAAGTAATAGGGCCAAATTTCATTATTAAAGTCTTTATAACTAATTACATCTTCATATAAAAAGGAGGCAAGATTAAGGACTAAGAGCATAATAGGAAAAAGCAAAAAGCGATAATCTTTAAAATTAAATAATTTAGTTACTCCTTTACTTAGGCAGAGTAGTAAGATGCTTATTTTTACAAAACCCCCTAAAATGAAAGAAAGAGATTCTAGAATTTCAATTCTTTGAAATATCTGTGCGACATCTATTCTTCTAACCATGTTATAAGCAGGATAAGACATACTGTTTGCTGCATCTTCTCCCAGAACTAAAAGATTTATTAACGTAAATATTAATATATATATCCCAGCAATCAGCAAACTAGTTAAATAAATTCTATAGCTTGAATTAGACTTTCGAAAATCAGAAAAAACCATTGTAAAGACAAATATTTGTGTTAAAGGTTGGGAAAAAACACTAAATGCCCCTTTTAAAACAGGTTTGTATCCATTGTTGAAAATGGGCAAAATATTGCTTACATCCATAATTGTGATGGATAATAAACTTATTCCGACCAAAATTACAAAAGGTATATACACAAAAATATAAGACCATCTTGCTAGGGATTCTATACCTTGTTTTAAAACCCAGCAACATAAAACGGCTAAAATAGCCATGTTTATTACTCTGGGGGTTTTAGGCAAACTAGTAACTTGAATATACTGTCCATAATTAATTAAAACATCCGAAACCCAGAAAAATGTATACCAAATTATAATTAGTAAAATTATTTTACTGATAAACTTACCAAAACAAATTTCGATAATTTCAAACAAATCCTTACTAGGAAAATTTGCATGAATCCTCGCAAAAATCATTATCATCGGCAAGACCATTACAAAAGCCACAATAACAGCTAACCAAGAATCCTTTCCCGCCGATAGGCCTGGTACAAAAATAGAGGTTGAGCCCACAGAAAATAAGATTATTAATTTGATAGCTTGTTCGGTGGAAATTACTTCTTTTTGCATATTTATACCTCGAACTTATTATTTTTCTCATCTAGTATCTTGTCCAATTTCAGGTAAATATATGAAAAAAAGTTATTTTAAAACACAGTAAATGTTTTAAAATAACTTTCTTAATTCTTTTATTATTTTTAAATCTATTCTAATTTTAATTACAACTTCAATTTTCTTTTCGTGCTTGCATTTTTAAATAGCCATAAATAAATTCATTAATATCCCCGTCCATTACAGCTTGAACATTTCCCTTTTCTACATTTGTACGATGGTCTTTAACCATGTTATATGGATGAAAAACATAAGATCTAATTTGACTTCCCCAGCCGATTTCTTGTTGGTCTCCTTTAATTTGGGCTAATTCTTTTTCGTGGTCTTTTAATTTTTTCTCTAATAATTTAGCTTGTAAAATCTTCATCGCTGAATGACGATTACTAATTTGAGAACGTTCATTTTGACATTGAGTTACAATACCTGTAGGTAAATGAGTAATACGCACAGCAGAGTCTGTTGTATTAACATGCTGCCCACCTGCTCCACCTGCTCTAAAAGTATCAATCTTTAAATCCTTAGTATCTATTTCAATTTCTCCTTCATCATTTACCTCCGGCATTACTTCTAAAGCCGCAAAGGAGGTATGTCTTCTTCCGGATGAATCAAAGGGAGAAATTCTTACTAATCTGTGCACACCTTTTTCTGCTTTTAAATAACCAAAGGCGTTTTCACCTTGAATTGATAAGGTTACACTTTTTATCCCTGCTTCATCTCCAGGTAATAAATCGAAAATTTGCACCCTATATCCTTCTTTTTCAGCCCATCTTGTATACATGCGATAAAGCATTTCGGTCCAGTCCTGAGATTCTGTTCCGCCCGCACCTGGATGGAGTGTGATAATAGCATCATTACGGTCATATTTACTATTTAATAAAGTTTCTAGTTCTAAGACTTCCAAGGATTCTTTGACCTGTTTAAGCTCTTCTGTTACTTCTCCTAAAGATTCATCTTCTTGTTCACTTAGTTCATATAAAACTTCAACATCTTCAAAACCCGATGCTAAATCTGTATACTTTTTTAGTTTTTCTTTTAAGTTAGTTAACTTTTGCATTATTTTTTGAGCCATTTCTGGATTATCCCAAAAATCGGGCTCTGCTATTTGTTCTTCTAAATCACTAACTAATTTTTCTTTTTGGTCTATGTCAAAGAGACTCCTTTAATTCAGATATTTTCTTTTTGGCTAATTCTATTTCTTTTTTAATTTCATATTCCATACTTATACACCTCTTTTTTTACTTAAGCTTCTTTCCCACAACATTTTTTGTACTTTTTACCACTACCACATGGGCAGTCATCATTTCTACCAATTTTATTTACTCTTACCGGGTTTTTTGTTTTTTCTTCTTCATATTTATTCTCTGTTACATTTTGACGCTCTTCGGGACGTTCTGCGACATTTACACGATACACATAACGCACGGTTTCTTCTTGGATATCTCTAATCATTTGATTAAACATATCATATCCTTCAAATTTATATTCTAATAAAGGATCTCTTTGACCATATGCTCTTAAATGAATACCTCTTCTTAGTTGATCCATTGCATCTAAGTGATCCATCCACTTTGCATCTACAACCTTTAATAGCACTAGTCTTTCGACTTCCCTTAGCTCTTCTTCACCTAATTCTTCTTCACGCTTTTCATAATATTTAATTGCTTCTTCTTTTAATAATTCTCGAACTTCTGTTGCCTCTAGTTTACTTAGTTTTTCCGCTTCTATATCATGATCCGGTAAGAACTTTTGCTCAGCAGCTTGTAATAATCCTTCTAAATCCCATTCTTCAGGATAAGTAGCCTCTCCTGCAAAGACAGAGATGGTTTCATCGACTACCTTTTCAATCATATCTATAATACTTTCTTTAATATTTTCACCGTTTAATACTTTTTTTCTTTGATTATAAATAACTTCTCTTTGTTTATTTAAAACATCATCGTATTCTAAAACGTTTTTACGGATATCAAAATTTCGTCCTTCTACCCTTTTTTGAGCATTTTCAATGCCTCTAGAAATTATTTTATTTTCAATGGGAACACTATCATCCATTCCTAGTTTATCCATCAAGCCCATGATATTTTCCGCACCAAAAAGTCTCATTAACTCATCTTCCATAGAAATATAAAACCTAGTAAGACCAGGGTCTCCTTGTCTACCTGCACGTCCTCTAAGCTGATTATCTATCCTTCTTGACTCATGTCTTTCCGTACCTAAAATACACAGTCCACCTAATTCTTTAACACCTTCACCTAATACTATATCTGTTCCTCTACCAGCCATATTAGTAGCAATTGTCACCATGCCCTTTTGTCCAGCCCCTGCTACTATTTCTGCTTCTTGCTCATGAAATTTAGCATTTAAGACTTGATGTGGTATCCCTTTTTTCTTTAATTTATTACTTAATAACTCAGAGTTTTCAATTGAGATAGTACCTACTAAAACAGGCTGACCAGTTATATGCCTTTGTTCGATTTCCTCAACTACAGCATCATACTTACCGCCTTCTGTGCGTAAAATTATATCTGATTTATCTTCCCTTTTTAACTCTTTATTGGTTGGGATAATTACAACATCCATCCCATAAATTTTCATGAATTCATCTTCTTCAGTTTTTGCTGTTCCAGTCATCCCTGATACCTTTTGATACATTCTAAAATAGTTTTGGAAGGTAATAGTTGCTAAAGTTTGAGATTCCTTCTCAATCTTTACTCCTTCTTTAGCCTCAATTGCTTGATGCAATCCATCACTATAACGGCGACCAAACATTAATCGTCCTGTGAATTCATCAACAATAATAACTTCCCCATCTTTTACTACATAATCTTTATCCTTTTTCATTAAAGTATATGCTTTCAGCGCTTGATTAACGTGGTGACTTAACTCTATATTTGCTTCATCAAACAAGTTTTCAATACCTAGCATTTTTTCTACTCTAATATTACCTTCCTCAGTTAAATTAACTATTCTTTGCTTTTCATCAATAGTATAATCATCTTCATTTTTTAAACGTGGGATAATCTTAGCTACGGTAGCATAAAGTTCTTTTGGTTTATCAGATGGTCCTGAAATTATTAACGGTGTTCTAGCTTCATCGATTAAAATACTATCTACTTCATCGACTAAAGCATAATTTAAATCTCTTTGTACCATGTTTTTTTGGTACATAACCATATTATCCCTTAAGTAGTCAAAGCCAAATTCATTATTAGTTCCATAAGTTATATCAGCATTATAAGCCTGTTTTCTTTGATCAAAACTTAAACCATGAACAATTAAACCTACTTCTAATCCTAAAAAATTATAAAGTTTGCCCATCCATTCACTATCACGTGTAGCTAAATAATCATTTACGGTAACAACATGCACACCTTTACCAGTTAATGCGTTTAAATAGGTTGGTAGGGTTGCAACTAAAGTCTTACCTTCACCTGTTTTCATTTCGGCAATACGACCCCTATGGAGAACTATTCCACCCATCATCTGCACATCATAGTGTCTCATTCCTAGAACCCTTTTAGCGGCTTCTCTTGTCACTGCAAAGGCTTCCGGTAAAATATCATTTAAAGTTTCGCCTTTATTTAATCTTTCCTTAAAATTAACAGTCATATTGCTCAAATCTTCATCTGTATATTTTTCGAAGGTTTGTTCAAAACTATTTATCTTATCTACTGTTTTTTGTAATTTTTTGATTTCCTTTTTATTGTCATCTAGTATTCCTTTTAAAAAGTTTAACATAGTAATCCCCTCTTTATTTCCATACTATATTTTCATAGATAGAATATATTTTACACTTAACTTAGAATAAATAAACTACCAGTATTTTATCACACTAAAAAAGGCTATGCTAATTTTTTCCGTTTAGAATTCATAAGTACTATTTATTTTAAGTTATTATCTTATAATTTGATAGATTAAATTAGTATTAAAGATGTGCATAATAGTATATATATAAATAAATCTTTTAATTTAATCCATAACAAAGAAGGACATTTACTATTTTAGTAGAATATTAAAAAATAAAGTAGTGAAAGGAGCTGGTTTCCATGGAAATTATCGTAAGAGGTAAAAATTTAACTGTAACACCAGCACTAAAAGAATATGCAGAAAAAAGAGTATCTAAATTTGAAAAGTTCTTTGAAGGAGAATTAAATAATGCCACTGTTCTTCTTAGTGTTGAGAAGGATATGCAGAAAGTAGAGGTGTCTATTCCTCTCCAAGGCTATATTCTACGTGGTGAAGAACAAACAAAAGATATGTATAATTCTATAGACAATGTTATTGAAAAATTAGAACGTCAAGTTCGTAAATATAAAACACGGATTAATAAAAAAATTAAAAACTTATCTGTTTTAAATTTAGTTCCTCCTGAAGGAAATGCTATTAAGGAACTAGATTTAGAGCCTAAGATTAAAAAAACTAAGCGTTTTCCTGTAAAGCCAATGATAGTGGAAGAGGCAGTTTTACAAATGGATTTACTTGGACATAACTTTTATGTTTTCTTGAATGGAGAAACAGATGAAGTTAATGTAGTATACAAAAGAAATGATGGACATTATGGTTTAATTGAGCCTGATTTAGGTTAGTTTTCATATAACCTCTTTTAAAATAAAGGATTGCTAATGATTGTAAAAAGGGGTATACTAAAAAAAGGGTAAAAGACCCTGATAGTTATATTTGAAAGGAATGATTTTCCAGTATGCAAGGTAAAGTAAAATGGTTTGACGCTAAAAAAGGTTATGGTTTCATTGAAGGCGAGGACGGCAAAGACGTATTCGTACACTTCTCTGCAATTGAAACTGATGGATTCAAAACTCTTGAAGAAGGCGAATCTGTAAGTTTCGAAATCACTGAAGGATCAAAAGGTCCTCAAGCTTCTAATGTTAGTAGAATTTAATATTACGTCAATATAAATTATCACAGCTAATATTAGAATGACCCCCCGTTTATACGGGGGGTTTTCTTTATAATATTTTACTTAAAAAGGATTTAGTTCTTTCATGTTTAGAGTTGTTAAATAATTCTTCTGGTGTTCCTTGTTCAATAATTACACCTTCATCAATAAAAAGAACTCTATCTGCTACTTCTCTAGCAAATCCCATTTCATGAGTTACTACGACCATAGTCATACCCTCTTTAGCCAAATCCTTCATAACTGCTAAAACTTCTCCAACCATTTCAGGATCTAAAGCAGATGTTGGCTCATCAAAAAGCATTATTTTAGGTTCCATCGCAAGCGCTCTTGCAATTGCTACCCTTTGTTGCTGACCTCCAGATAAAGACTCAGGATAAACCTTTGCTTTATCTGTTAATCCTACTTTAATTAATAATTCTTGTGCTTTTTGTTCTGCTACTTCTTTACTTAACCCCTTCACCTTTATAGGAGCTAAGGTTATATTATCTAAAACAGTTTTATGAGGGAATAAATTAAACCTTTGAAAAACCATTCCAACTTCTTCTCTTTTTTTATTAATATCAACTTTTGGGTCATTAATTAACTCATTTACTATAAATATTTCTCCAGCAGTAGGCATTTCTAGAAGGTTAAGACATCTTAAAAATGTACTTTTACCAGATCCAGAAGGACCAATTACACATACAACCTCTTTATGCTTAATATGTTCTGTGATGCCCTTTAAAACCTCTAAATCCCCAAAATTTTTATATAAGTCTTTAACTTCGATCACTTACGCCCAGCCTCCTTTCCATCCACGATACCCACCTAGATATACTTAAAGTCATTAATAGATAGATTAAAGCTACCTCTATATAAATAGGGAAAGTGACATAAGTGGCGGCTACATATAATTTTCCTTCTTGTAATAACTCTGGTACTCCTATAACAGCTAATAAAGAAGTATCTTTTAAAAGCACGATAAATTCATTACCTAAAGGAGGAACTATTCTTTTGAAAGCTTGAGGTAAAATGATATAAATCATTGCCTTAGAATGACTCATTCCAAGTGATCTTGCGGCTTCCATTTGACCTTTATCAATAGATTGAATTCCAGCTCTAAATATTTCAGATACATAAGCACCACTGTTGATACTACAAACAATGATTGCAGCTAATACCCTATCCCAACGTAAAGGTTCACCCATCATTGTATTATAAATATCCGGGATACCATAAAAGAAAATTAGTATCTGTACAAATAGAGGAGTTCCTCTAATTGTATCTACATAAATTTTTGCAGGAATTCTAAATAATTTTTTCTTTGAAATCTGTCCAAAACTTAAAAACAGGCCAATGATACAACCAAAAAATACAGAAAAGGCTGTAATCTTTACAGTTAAAATCGCCCCTTGAAATAAAGCTGGGGCAGCTTGTGTCATGTGATATAAAAAATAATCACGAAACAATTATGTCACCTCACAAAATAAACAATTTAAATGCGTAACACCCAAAGGGGTTACGCATCAGGTTTTACTGAAAGTATTTTTGTTCTAATTCTGCATATTTACCATTTTCTTTTACATTTTTAAGACCAGCATCAATTTTAGCTTTTAAATCGTTACCTTTTTGTACTGCAAATCCATATTCTTCACTTGTTAAATTTTCAAGAACTTTAAGAGAGTTCGCTGATTTAACAATATACGCATTTGTTACAGGTAAATCATTAATAGTACCGTCTACATTACCATTATCTACTTCCCTCATTACTATATCAACAGTATCAAAGGTTTTTACTTCTCCAAGTAAACCTTGGTCTTTAAGTTCTTGAGCCTTTTTAGCTCCTGTAGAACCAATTTGTACACTTACTACTTTACCTTTTAAATCGTTTACCGATTTAATATCTTCATTATCAGCTTGTACAGCTAAAGCTAATCCTGAATTGATATAAGGAGTACTAAAATCTACTTCTTTTTGTCTAGCTTCATCAATAGTCATTCCAGAAGCTACGATATCAATAGTACCAGTTTTAATAGCATTAATTAAGCCATCAAATCCCATTGCTTGTACTTCTACTTTAAATCCTTGGTCTTCAGCAATTGCTTTAATTAATTCAATATCAAAACCTGTAATTTCTCCTGTTTTTTCATCTTTCATTTCAAATGGAGCAAATGTAGGCTCAGTTCCTACGATATAAACTTTATCCTCATCACCTTGTGCATTTTCCTCTGCTGGCTTTTCCGTTTTTGCACACCCAGCTAAAGCTACAATACTAAGCATCATTAACATAATTAATGAAATACTAAGAAACCTTTTCATTACAATCCCCCTAAAACCTTCTTTTTTTAATAATTATACATTCTGGTGAATATTTAATCAATAGGTTTTTTAAACAAAAAATTAATTTTTACTTGTACTACTTTCTATTGTATTTCCCTAATATGGTTTCTTGCGAATATTAACATCTTTATCCCCAGGATGTTTTAAGAAATCCACAGATAACATGTCCAAATATGAAGTTGTCCCCAGACTTATCCACATTATCCACATGTCATTATCCACAATATGTTGATTATTTCTCGAATTCAAAAAAAACTTAACCTTATGCAAAGTTAAGCTTTTTCTTGTTTTATTTTTTTTGTCACTTCTTTTAATAATTTATGTAACACTAGTCTTTCCTGAAATTCTTTTACATACCTAGAGTCCAATTTCATCCCTCCAAGCTATCCTCATTTATTCCTGATGCCCAAGTTAAGCCGTAAATACCTTTTGCCCCTTTTTGTACTAAGACCTTACTACATTCACGCAAGGTTGCACCTGAAGTAATAACATCATCAATAATTAAAATGTTTTTATTATTAATACTTTCCTCATTTAATACTATGAAAGCATCTTTTAAATTAGTACTTCTTTTTCGCTGATTTTTTCCTGTTTGATGTGATGTATTCTTTTTTCTTATCAATATTTTTTCATCATATGTCACCTGAAGCTCTCTAGCAATCTTACTAGCTAGTAGTGCAGCTTGATTAAATCCTCTTTCCCTAACCCTTTTTATATGTAGGGGTACTGGCATAATCAGGTCAATCTTAATTTTTCTCCTTTTAACCTGATCTGCCATTAATGGAATCATTGCATCTGCTAGCCAACCTTGTTTTTGAAATTTAAATTTATGTAATAGTTTACGATATTCATTTTCAAAAGGAACCATAGCTATATTTTCTTGAATATATTCAGGCCAGTAAAAACAATTTTCGCAATTTTCCCCACTGTGTCCATAGGTGCCACATTTCAGACATTTACCATATACATTTTGTAAATCATCTATTTTATGGAGACAAGAATTGCAAATTTTTAAATGCTCTTGTTTATTTCCACACAAAGGACATATCCTGGGGGTTGGAAAGAGCAATTCTAAAAGATGTGCTATCATCGTAACCCCCCCTTACTTTCTGAAATTATAATAATTCTATTTTATACCTCAGCTAATTCGTCATATAAGTAATCATTTAAAACCTTTATGTATGTACCTTTCATGCCTAAAGATCTCGCATCAATAACTCCTGCACTTTCTAACTTTCTCAGAGCATTTACAATTACTGAACGGGTTAACTTATATTGTTCTGCTAATTTACTTGCTACTAAAAATCCTTCACTACCTTCTATTTCATTAAAAATATACTTTACTGCCTCTAATTCTGAATAGGATAAAACTTCTAAAGCTAATTGCACAACATTTTTCTTTCTAGCTTCATTTTCAATTTTTAAATTAATCGTTCTCATAATTTGCATACCAGCAACTGAAGACCCATACTCAGCTAAAATAACTTCTAAAGGAGAAAAGGCTTGTTCTTTACGTGCATAAATAACAGCACCCATTTTCTCACCACTTGTTAATACTGGTGTTACTATAACCTTACTTTCTTCTCTATCTATATTGACCTCAGTTTGGTTAAAGCCTGAAAACCAGCGTATACATTCTTCTGAAAACTGTTTTCCTTCTAACTCTTCCAAACCAAATGTACTTAATTCATAAATTTCAGAACGACCTAATAATTTACCTTCTTTATCTATAATATATACATTACAATCTAATACGGATTTAAGCTCAGTTGCGATATTATCAAATTGTAAAGCGTTTGATGATGCCTTTTGTAATAATTGATGCATTACTCTCGTTTTTTCTAATAAAACCTGTGTGTCCATGTTTTATTCCTCCTAAAATTTTAAATAATTGTTTGATTTATTAGTATTATTTCCAACAATATGCAATTTATACACTTTAAGAAAAAATGTTTTACTAATCTTAATTAAATGCAATTTTTGCATTAGACATTTTATTTTGGTTTTACTATAATAACGAAGAGGTGAAGACCCATGAAAATAGGAAATATAACTATTCAAAATCCTGTTGCCCTAGCTCCTATGGCAGGGGTAACTGATAAGGCCTTTCGTATCTTAGTTAAAAAATATGGCTGTGGAATTATCTATACTGAAATGGTAAGTGCTAAAGCACTAACTTATAAAAATAAAAAAACCTTTGAATTAATTGATTTAAAAGATGAAGAAGCACCTATAAGTGTACAAATTTTCGGCTCTGAGCCTGAGATTATGGCTGAGGGGGCTTTAATTGTCGAAGAATATGGGGCAGATATTATTGATATCAATATGGGATGTCCTGTACCTAAAATAATTAAAAATAATGAAGGATCCTCACTAATGCTTAATCCAGACTTAGCTGCAAATATAGTTGAAAAGATAAGTAAAAAGGTCAAAATTCCAGTTACCGTTAAAATTCGTAAAGGCTGGGATGAAAATAATCTTAATGCCGTAGAGTTTGCCAAAAAAATGGAAGCAAGTGGAGCAGCTGCTATAGCCATACATGGTCGTACAAGAGATCAATTTTATTCAGGAAATGCAGATTGGAATACAATTAAACAGGTCAAAGAAGTAGTTAATATTCCTGTAATAGGTAATGGGGATATTATTCTACCTCAAGATGCTAAAAATATGTTTGAACAAACAGATGTCGATGCTGTAATGGTGGGAAGAGGGGTGTTTGGCAGACCTTGGATATTAGGATCTATTGGAGATTTTCTCGCAAATGGAACCGAATATAAAGAACCTTCTATTATAAAAAAAGTAAATATAGCCCGGGAACATGCTCATCTGGCGATTAAATACAAACCAGAACAATTAGCAATGAAAGAAATGCGCAAACATCTAGGTTGGTATTTTAAAGGCCTTCCAGGGGCAACAGCTATTAGGCGGAATATGAATTCAATCCTAACCCTAGAAGATTTCGAAAGTTTATTAAGTGAATATTTAGAGGTGTTAAATAAAAAATCCTGTTGAAATTAATCAACAGGATTTTTTATTATTTCTTCCAAGTGTTAATAATTACTTTGACTATTTCACTGATAATTTTTACATACTCAGCTGCTTCTCTGGTCCCCACGGTCACGCTTGATACGGTATCTGTAATTGAATCTCCAATAGACTCAACTGCATCAGAAGCCCTAGCTACACCATTTTTTAAATCATTAGCTGCATCATCAACATTAGATACTACTGAAGGAAGCTTGTCCATTATTTGGTCTAAGTTAGACCGATTAAGGTCTAAAAAACTTCTTACATTTTTGACAATTGCATAAACTTGGGTAAGTGTGAGAATTAGGTATACTCCTAAACCTGCAGAGATCAGAAAAAGTATAACAAGTCCTAGGTCTTTATATGAAATCATATCCTACCCCTCTTTCTAAACAGCCTATCTTAAATTAAGATAGGCTGTTTACATTATAACTTTTCAGGGTTATTTAAGTTTTCACCAATTATTTCATTTATTTCATCAATATCTTCATCTACTTCATCCAATACCCTTTCAGTTGTTTCCATTATTTCTTCAGCTGTTTCCTTTGTGTCTTTACGAATATTTTTAATTCTTTCTTTACCTTCGCCTACTACCTTAGAGATTTTACCTCCCATTTCAGTAGCATTTTCTTTTAGATTATCTACGGTATCTTTAGTGACATTTGATATTTTGTCTCTAGTTTGTTTGCCCGATTTTGGTGCAAATAACAAGCCTATAGAGCTACCAATAGCCGCCCCTATACCTAAACCAACTCCTACTTTCTTTGCAGTATCAACATTTTGGGCTTGTTTTTTCTTTTTTCTCGCTTTGTTAATAGTATCTTTAATTGACATATTATCCCTCCCGCAAATAGACTTATCTCATTGTACAAGAAATAAATGGATATTTCAATCGCAAACCTAAAATTGTCTTGAATTATACATTTTTTCTGTTCCTGTATGTAACCTTTAAAATTAACTATAATATATATGATAGGATTAAAATAAATATTACTATGAACTAAGGAGGTAAATTATGCGTCTTGTGATTATTGGTGCAGTTGCTGCTGGAACTTCCGCGGCTGCAAAAGCTAGAAGAAATAATGAAGAATTAGAAATCGCAATTTACGAAAAAGATAACCTTATATCTTACTCGGGTTGTGGAATGCCCTACTATATTGGTGGTCAAATTAAAAGCATGACTGAATTAATACCTCGTGATCCGGCCTTTTTTAAAAGTAAATATAATATCGATATTCTAACAGGACACGAGGTATTATCTTTAAAACCCGAAAACAAGACATTACAAGTAAAAAACCTTTTAACTGGTAAAATATTTACTGATCACTATGACAAACTTATTATTGCAACAGGAGCTAGTGCTGTCATTCCTCCTATCAAAGGAGCAAAAAACCCTAATGTATTTACTTTGCGTAATATAGGAGATATGAATAAAATTAATTCCTTTATCCAAAATAATCGACCTAAAAAAGCAGTAATTATCGGTACTGGTTTTATCGGGCTCGAACTTTGTGAAAGTTTTAAAAATATTGGTATTGATGTAACCCTTATCGAAAGATTACCTCAAGTTACCCCTGGCCTTGACAGTGATATGGCAATATATGTACAAGAATACTTAGAAAAGAATGGTGTAAAAGTCTTAACTAAAGCAAATGTTTCTAAAATCACTAAAAATAACGTGATACTTGATAATGATGAGAAATTACCAGCTGATATAGTAATAATGGCCACAGGAATAAAACCTAATACAGATTTAGCAAAGAATGCTGGAATCGAGCTAGGCATCACAGGTGCTATCAAGGTTAATCCAAGGTTAGAAACCAATATTAGTAATATATATGCTTGTGGAGATTGCATGGAACATTACCACATGGTTAGCGGTCAGCCTGTTTATCGCCCCTTAGGTTCAACGGCTAATAAGACTGGGAGAATTGCAGGTGAAGTGGTAACAGGAGAAAACAACCATTTTAGAGGAATCCTAGGTACCGGTATCTTTAAAGTTTTTGAACTTGGCATTGCCCAAACTGGTTTATCTGAAAAAGAAGCATTAGAACAAGGTTATGATATTTCAGTGATTCATAATACAAAAATAAGTAGACCAGAATATATGGGTGGCGCTGAAATGATAATTAAAGCTATCGCTAATAAGAAAGATGCTAAATTACTAGGAGTACAAATTATAGGGTCTGATGGAATAGATAAAAGAATAGATGTATTTGTTACCGCAATTACCTTTGGAGCCAAAGCAGAAGATTTAATTCACCTTGATTTAGCCTATTCTCCTGCATTTTCTACTGCTAAAGATCCTGTTATGTATACAGGTATGATTCTTGATAATGACATTAATAAAGGAAGATCTCTTATAACACCACAAAAACTCGATGAATTAATAAAATCAGGTCAAAGGTATCGGATAATTGATGCTAGGGTTGATTCTAATTATAACGAAGATCATGTTGAAACTGCGCAAAATATCCCTCATGCATCTCTTAGAGAGACCATTAAGGATATAGATAAAGAAACTATCACCATTACCTATTGTAATAAGGGAACTACTGGAAATGCATGTCAAAACATTTTGATTAATCGTGGTCTTGGTAAAGTATTTACCTTATCCGGTGGGCACAAGCATTATAAAATGCAAAAAAGAAATTTTTTATAAGGATAAATGAGGTCTGCTGGCAATATACAGACCTCATTTATTGAAGCTTAATCTGTTGTCTACCTTACTTGGGTTATAAATGTTAACTTTTCACATCTTCTATTATAGATACCATTTTGGTATAATAGGTTAAAGTAAAACCCTAGGAGGTGAGTAAGTGTCAACAGAATTATTACATGAAATACTTAAAGAAATAAAAGGTGTTAATCATAGACTGACAAATGTTGAAAATAAAGTAGATAATTTAGATCATAGACTAACAAGTCTAGAAAATAGGTTTAGTAACCTTGAACAAAGGTTTAGTACTCTTGAGCAAGGTCAAATTAACCTTGAACAAAGGTTCAGTACTCTTGAAAATAATTTTACTAACCTTGAACAAAAGTTTAGTACTCTTGAAAATAATTTTACTAACCTTGAACAAAGGTTTAGTACTCTTGAAAATAGATTTACTAACCTCGAACAAGGACAAGCTCATCTTTCAAATAAATTCGATAACCTCGAGCAAAAATTAGATATTATTAATGAACAAACAGCGAGACTTTCAGAATATCATACAGAAAATAATATAAAACTTGATAATATTACGGATAAGATAGAGACTATTGAAGCTATTACAAAAGAAAATCTTTACGATATAACTAAATTAAAAATAATCAAATAAAAAGTAGCAAAAAGAATAATTTCTTTGCTACTTTTTTTTGAATAAATGTTTTGGATCATTTTTCCTTAACCCAGGATAAAATCGTAATGGTTCCTATAATACAAAATGTACCTAGCCACTCTGGTAGACCAAATTTTATTTTAAACCAAATAACAGCTATAAATGCGGCTGCTAATGGTTCTATGCTAGCTAATAAACTAACCTTTGAAGCTTCAAGATATTTTACACTTTCTAAATAAAAATAAAAGGCTATAAATGTTCCAAATATTATAATAAAAGCAACTGCAAAAAATGAAGATAAAGACCACTGACCTATAAATTTCCATGGTGGATAGATAAAGCTAAAAACTATTCCCCCTACTAACATGCCCCAGCCAACTACAATCATCGCTCCCCATTTAGCAAGCAGTTTTCCAGGTTGTAAAGTATAAAAGGCAAGTGCTACTGCTGAGGCTAACCCCCAAAATAATGCTAACCCAGTAATTGATAATTTTCCAATACTCCCCCCGGTGACTAAGAGAAATGTACCTAAAAGGGCTAATATTAATGCTACTATAACAGGTCTATCTGGAAATCTTTTAAGACGAATAGCTAAATAACAAGTAATTAAAACAGGTGCTAAATATTGTAATACTGTAGCTGTAGCTGCATTACCATGTAAAATTGCCGCTAAATAAGTATACTGCACACTCAGTGTTCCAAAAATAGCAAATATTATTATTCCAATACTATCTTCTTTACTTTTCCAAATGCCCCAAATATTATTATTTTCTCTTGTATAAGCAAGTCCTAATAAAATCAAACCTGAAAATAATAACCGAACAACGGTTAGCCACTCAGCATTAAAACCATGCTCCGTAAAAAGATATTGGGCAACATTACCAGATACCCCCCATAAAGTGGCACCAATTAAAACTAAAAATGTTCCTTTTTTTCTTTCAGATGATAAAGCTGCACTTTCTGCACTCATTTTTACTCCTCACAATTTCTAAATTTATATTATTGATTAAAAATATCTGATTTTCTACTGTCTTTTCATTATATCCTAAAATTGAAATAATGAAAATCGTGATAGACTTTATTCCTATTCAATAAAATGCTACACTTAATATGTAAATTATGTAAGGAGGATAATATGAGTAAAATACATTTAAAGTACGACTTAGATGAAAAACCACCTTTTAAAGAGTTATTACCTTTTGGCCTACAATGGCTGGTCATAACTATACCAATGATAATTATCATTGGTAAATTAGTTGCAGGATTACACTATGATGATCCTGGGGCACAAACTATCTATATGCAAAAAATATTTTTTGTGATGGGTATTTCTCTTTTAGCCCAAATTTTATGGGGCCATAGACTACCACTTATCATGGGCCCTGCTTCTGTATTACTAGTAGGAATTATTGCAAGTTTAGCGTCATCAATTAATACAATCTATACTTCTATCTTTTTATGTGGACTTATTCTAGCCGTTCTTAGTATTA
The DNA here is from genome assembly GCF_900176035.1 of Desulfonispora thiosulfatigenes DSM 11270. Lineage (NCBI taxonomy): Bacteria > Bacillati > Bacillota > Clostridia > Eubacteriales > Peptococcaceae > Desulfonispora > Desulfonispora thiosulfatigenes. The sequence continues at coordinate 117,074 of NZ_FWWT01000012.1, forward strand.
CAGGTTTATTCAAACCTATAATTAAACTTTTTACACCTAATGTAGTAATAGTCATCTTATTATTAATACCTTTTACTCTTGTTCCTACAATCTTAAATTTAATTTTTCCAAGTGGAGCTAGTGTAAATCCCTTTCATAATCTTTTATTTGCTTTAGTCTTAATCTTCACCTTGTTTTGGACAAATAAGGTTTTAACTGGTATCTGGAAAACTACTTTAATTGTGTGGGCAATGATTATTGGACATTTTCTTTACAGCATATTATTTTCTGTTCCCCTATATCAACAAGTAAATACTAATTTATTTGCAGGATTTTGGAGTAACTTTACAACCAGTTTTTCTCTAGATACAGGTGTTCTAATTTCCTTTTTTATCTGCTATTTAGCCTTGGCTACAAATGAACTAGGTTCAATTCAATCTGTGGGTGAAGTACTTAAACCAGATGAAATGACCAAAAGGACAGATCGGGGAATTACAATTACTGGACTTTCAAATGTCTTGGCTGGATTTTTAGGCGTAATTGGCCCAGTGAGTTTTTCTTTAAGTCTTGGGGTTATTACTTCGACCGGAGTTGCATCAAGATTCACCTTAATTCCTACCGCTCTTGGCCTTATGACCTTAGGCTTTATGCCGAGTGCTATCACTATTTTAGGTAGCATTTCATCCGTAGTTATAGGAGCTATTTTAGTTTATATTTTAACCTCACAAGTAGCTGCTGGTTTTATGCTAGTTGCGAAAAATCAAAACTTTAAATTAGAACAAGGCTTATTAATTGGATTTCCTTTACTATTAAGTGTTCTTATTTCTTTTATTCCTACTACTGCTTTAAACTTATTTCCTGACCTTTTAAAACCACTTTTAGGTAACGGATTTGTAGTTGGGTTTTTAGGTGTTTTAATTATGGAACATATCATCTATAAAGAGAGAGCATAAATTGCTCTCTCTCATAATCTTGTGTGACTAGTCCTATTCTTTTTACTTCATCTATTTTTAACTGCTTTCCTCCACTAGCATAAGCAGTTACAGTAATAAATAAACACATTAAAACCAAAACGAGCATAGTTAAACATCTTTTTACCACGTACTTACCCCTCTCCATTTTTTACTCCACCTTATTAGTATACAATTTAAAAATAAAAATGTTCAATTTTTTGAAATTCACTAATATATTCTAAATATAAAATATGAAAAGGCTGGTATTTTAATTGCCTTTTATATGTACTTATCTCAGATACATAAGTTAAAACTTAAAATTCAAAAGATGGAAGAAACTAAAGAAAAGACAAAATTAGATGATTATCCATACGGTGGCTTTCAGCATTAATATTTATTTATGCCAACAAAGAAATGATTGTTAGATCTTTTGTAACCTTTGGCGTGCAAATTTTATTAATAAAACAAGTAAATCCTGAGTTTGCAGCCTTAATTATCTCTTTGTTTTTATTTATTAATTCAGCAGGTACTATTGTCGGAGGATTTTTAAATGAAGCAATAACTTAAGATTTTAATTAAAAATCATTCCTCTGGATAAAAAAGTAGCAACAAGATGTTATCCATCTTACTGCTACTTTTTTAATAGTTAATTATTTAGTAAATATACATAACCAGATGCAGGGTGGTTCACTACTAGTATAGCTTACTCTATGTTTTTCATGAGCATTAATTAAAATTGTTTCCCCCTGTTTTAAACTTACTTCTTTATTTTCAAATTCTAGGCTGGCATTTCCCTGTAATAAAATTACAAATTCCGTCTCATCTTGATCGTACCAATCCGTAGTTTGTCCAGCCGAAATAATACGTTCCACTCGCACATTTTTATTCTTTAATAAATTAGTTACTAATTCTTCTGTTAAAGGTAGCTGGGGTAAGTCGTATATGTTCATGTATCCTCCTAGGTAAGTGGTATGGTTTTATCTGTATGATCTTTTAATTTTAATCCTTTTTGTCCATGCTTTTCTAAATGCTTAATTAGATTTTTCTTGCCCTGGGTTATCTACTCCTCCTACAAAAGAGTTTGTGTTATCTAATGTTTTTAAATCTTTTACCTTTTTTAAAAAATCAGCAAATTCCTTTTCACTTTGGGCAAAATGGCGTAAATCTCTACCCATTATTTTCTCTGCAATAATTCTATCATAATGAATTGTATGTTTATGAGTATGTTCCTCACTTCTAAGTTCAAAACCAACAATATCTACATTTTCAATTAAAGAAAACATAATTAAAGCATTTTTTTGGATAAGATAATGATTTTTTCCTTTTGCATAATCTTCACATGTATTTGCATCAGTATTAAAGTTTATAGTCACTCCATAGGGTGGCTTAGTTGTTTGTAACTTAAAAGAATCATATTTTATATCATCTGGAAATTCTAATAAAGAAATTATATTACCGACCTTAGAGTTATTCCCTACATATTTTGTTTTATATTTTAAAAAATCCCCAGCCTTAGTTACAGTTACGGTTTCATCCTCTTTTCCTACTGGTGCATCAGAAAGTAATCCAATCCCAATAATTACTACTAAGATAACTGTTACCATCAGTATCCAAAAACTTGGTTTTTCATAATTTAAAATATTTTTAATTCTTGATTTAACGTTGCTCTCTCCAAAGGACAAGGGGCTTAAAATACCACTTTTTTTCACAGAGAAAGAAAGTAGCGAACTAGCATAATTTTTTCTGATATCTTCATTACTACTCTTTAGCACACTCTCATCACAAGACATTTCCATATCCTTACTCATAAGAATAAAAGAAAGCCATATTAAGGGATTAAACCAATGAATAGTAAGGACTAAAAAGGCAATTGGTTTTATCAGGTGATCCAAGCGTTTAAGATGGATTTGTTCATGTTTTAAAATAAAATCTTGCTCATTACTATCAATACCCAGGGGTAGATAAATTTTAGGTTTTATTAAGCCCAGAATAAAAGGTGTTTTAATTTGATCACTTGCAAAAATATTATCCTCCACTAAAGTTGCAAACTTTACTTTATTTTTCACGCGTAAATACGTGAAAATTCCATAACAAAGCATTATTATAATCCCTATAACCCAAATCTTAGTTGAGACCTCCATAATAATTCCCATAGGGTTAACACTAGCAGCGGGATTTACGGGTGGTAGTGAATTATTTAAACTTTGATTAATCGTCTCATCTATTATACCAACATTACTATTAATCTCCGGATTCTGCGTATACATAATCTCTGGCTTAATAACCTCAGAGCTAAACAGATTTAAACTAAAACTATTTTCAAGAGAAAACGGACAAACTAAGCGAAATAATACCACGATCCATAGAGAATATGAAATTATTTTAGGGGCTCTTTTTAAGACTATCCTTAAAACCATGACCACGAGTGCTACGAAACTAGCAAGTATACTCATATTAAGTATCTCTATAAATAAGTTAATCATTGGTTGCGTCCTCAATCATTTCTTTGATTTCTCTTGCTTCTTTAGCAGAAATTTTCTTATCTTTTAGAAAAGCAGCTAAAAATGCAGGCAAAGAATCATCAAATATTTTTTCTAAAAGATTTTCACTCTCATGCCTTTGAATTTCTTCTCTTTTAACTAACGAAGTGACAGTGGCATTTTCATTTTGCAAAATACCCCTCTCACATAGTTTACGAATCATCGTATAAGTAGTAGACTTTTTCCAACCTAATTTTTGTGAGGCTATTTTAGAAAGCTCCGTGGAATTTATAGGTTCCACTTCCCAAATAATATCTAAAAATTTGTATTCTGCATCAAAAAGCTTTAATTTATCCATCTTGCAACCCCCTGGTTTAGTCTAATAAACCTCTTTATTTAAGTTTACTGCGATAAACCTCCCGTGTCAAGAAAAGGGTAATAATAAATAAGAATTACAACCTAAATAAGAGCTCTTTATTATAAAAATCAAACCCTTAATTCCTATTTACATGCTAAAATATAGATAATCATTATATTAAAAGGAGTGTCCTTTTTTATGAACCTAAAAAATATTAGATGGAAGCAACGCTTTCAAAATTTTCAGAAGGCATATAATCAGTTTAATTCAGCTATTGCAGATTTTGAAAACTTAAGCACTCTAGAAAAAGAAGGATTAATTCAAAGATTTGAATATACATTTGAGCTGGCATGGAAAACACTTAAAGACTACTTAGAATCAGAGGGGGTTCCTGCCAATTTTCCTCGTGAAGTAATAAAAGCTGCTTTTCACTATGAGTTAATTCAAAATGGTGCAGTCTGGATGGACATGCTTGAAAAAAGAAACTTGATGGCTCATACTTATAATGAAGCTCGATTTAATTTAGCTATAGAAAAAATAAAAGATGAATATTATCAAGCCATAACAGAAGTATATACTGTTTTAGAGGCTAAGTTATGAAATTTGGAATTTCAGGGGACACATTATCAATTATAATTAGTACACTAAGGGAATTTGCAGAAATAAAAAAAGCTTCTGTTTTTGGCAGCAGAGCTTTAGGAAATTACAAAAATGGCTCTGATATAGATTTAGTAGTATTTGGTCCTGAAGTTACAACTGAAATAATTAATCTTTTAAGTATAAAATTAAACGAAGAATTATCATTACCCTATTATTTTGATGTTATTCATTATGAAACTTTAGACTCAAAAGAACTTAAAGAACATGTTGATACATTTGCTAAAGGCTTTTATCCTTAAGTTTCCACAAAGAATTAAGTTGGTTAAACTAAAACAATAAATTTACCTTTTCATATAAATTTCCTCATTAATAAGTTTGTTCTCTATACAAGAACAGGGAATTATCTTTATGTAAAGGCCATTCCCTGTTTTAAGTCATTTTACCATGAAGGTAAAAATATTTTTTGCGCGATATTTTCAATTATTTTCTCTTGCTCGGCAAATCCATAATATCTTAGATAAATTACACCTTTACCTTTTCCTGCGAATATTTCTACAGCTGCTTCTCTTTCATGTACAATTAGCAGATCTAAATCTGGATGTTCTATTTCCTTAAACTCACCACCATCATACCACGCGCCATATCTTTTAATTAAATCAGAAATAAGACCTTCTGTTAAAAATTCATACCTTAGTTGATAAACCTGGGAAGTAATACTAGGAGAATATTCTCCGCTCCCATCTAGCCACATTTCTCCTGGAACCTTACCACTTTCATCCGTTTCATATTGTACAGGGGCAAAAAAACTCCACTCCGACCTATATTTATTATAAAAATCAATATCATCTTCATAATAACGATGCACTTTAATCATCTTAGGATTTTGCTCAACATCAGCTAACCTCACAAAAGGTAAATTAGGTGTCTCCTCGGGTAAATTATAAGTTTTATGCGAAGCTATTTGGATCCAAGGCATGATACTCGTTAAAATAAAAAACCAAAAAACATCACGGTAATTATAAGACTTATCCCACGACCCTTTTGCCAGGGAGCATGATGGTTAATGGGTTTACCTTCTAATAAAGTATTACGTAAAATACGAATTGACTTTGCCGCCTGTAAAGTTTCATAAGATCCATATAACAGTGCAATTATTAAAACAATTTGCGAAATAATATATCCTTCTACTAAATCTAAAACGGGAGTTGCATCAATAAACCAAATTGAAGAAACAAGAGCCAAACTTATCAGTGTACCTACAACACTTATAATGGCATTAGTTTTGAATTTTTTATCTAATTCCTGTAAGGTATAAGATTGCTCCACTGGATCTGTGTGAATTTCAGGTGCCTTTAATTCTGCAGGAGAAGAAAATACATTAAAGTTTCCATATCTAGTAACATAATCCCATCCGCTCTCTACATATAATCCTTTTTGTTCAGCGGTTATTTCTTTATTTTTTACAATTTCAATCCTATATCTTGTTTTTTTAGGTTCTCCTTTTGTAAATTTAGCAAATATTAAACCCATTTCTGTAAGGTGAAGTCCTTCAGCTGCTAAATCCGTAAACCAGCTTTCATGCTCCCCTATACGCCAATAATCACGGGGACGTAATTTTCTAATAATTTTACTCATTTTCATCACCTTCTTTTAAAATTATTCCATCTTGAACGAGTGATAGTAAACGATTATATTCTATTTTCAGAGCTTCTTCACCCTCTTTAGTAATAGCATAAACCTTTCTTCTGCCATCATTTTCAGCTAATTCAATCAATTCATCTTTTTGCATACGGGTCAGTACTCCATAAAGCGTACCTGGTCCCATCTGCAACCTACCTTTAGAAACTTCCGTAATTGACTGCATTAATTGATAGCCATGACTCGGATTCATTAGGGCTAAAAGTACATAATACATTGCCTCGGTCATTGGACCACCATTATATGCCATGACAAACATCCTCTCTATTATGTTCTACGTAATTATGCAACACGATATATCGTATAGCATAATAGTAAATTATTCTATATGTACTGTCAATAAAAAACAGAGTAATGACACTTACTTAAAGTGTCATTACTCTGTTTACAATTCTTATTTTATATATTCATTACCAACTAAAACATCCTGGATTGCCTTTGTTGGAATTACAAATTCTACAGTACCCATATACCCTGGGGCTACTTCGTATTCATTAAAGGAAATAACCAATTTACCCTCAGGGTTAATGTAAAAATCTTGGTCCTTTTTAATCTTTTTAAAATAATCCATATCTAAAGATTCATCTACTTGCTCTTTAGTCCAATATACTTTACCTTCATCTTTTTTCATCTGATCTCTCATTTGACTTATAATATTCTTACTAATTACCTCTACATATCCTTCATCTTTAAATAAGCTTGGTAATGTAAGTAAAATTTGCTTTTGTTTATCTATGGTGTCATGATTTAAAGTTGTAGTTGCTGAAGCTGCTATTTGAGTAATATAGCGACTTACTGAAAATATCTTTTCATTATCGGTCTTTACTTCATATCCGCTATCTACCGCAATATTTCCTCCATTTTGCTTTTTTAAATCCTCCATTTCTTTAATGAAATCTGCATATAATTTTTTATTTTCTTCTAAATACTTTTCATTTAAACCGTTTTCTAAATCTTTATTTTCTAAGCCTTTGATTTCAGGAACCTTAATATCTGCTGCAAATTTTTCTTCATCAATTTTGTATTCTCTAAAAGTAAGCACCTTTACTATTTTACCTACTACAGGTGCTTCACCTAAATTTTGTGCTAACACTGGACTAGTATTAACCCCTACAGTTAATAGTCCGAAAATTAAAGCAGTAGAAGCAGCTACTGTTACTCCTTTAGAAAATCCATTTTTTCTTGATTTCATTTTTACTCCACTCTCCTTGATTGCTTTTTTTACTCTAAAATCTAATTCAGTTGGAATAGGTGTCTCTTGATACTCTTTTTTAGTTTTTTAAATTTTTATTATCCATATTTAAGCCTCCTCATATAGGTTGTCATCATTCATTTTGATTCGCAATTTTTCTAATCCCTTATATAACCTGGTTTTAATTGTATTTACATTTTCATCTAAAACCTCTGCAATCTCTTCAATTTTTAAATCTTCAAAATACCGAAGAATAATAATTGTTCGATAAGGTTCAGCTAAACTGTCTAAAGCTACCTTTAAATCAAAATCTTCATAATTATCTGCTTCTCCTAGATCTAAATTGGTTAATATCTCATTATCTAATATCACTATTTTTTTCTTTTTACGTAAAAAATCCAGAGAGGTATTAACTATAATTCTATAAAACCAGGTTTTTATATAGCCTGGCTCCTGTAAAGAACCACTTGCTGAAAAGGCCTTATAGATAGATTCCTGTACAATATCTAAAGCATCCTCTACATTTTTCACATAACTATAAGCTAATCTATAATGCGATTCTTTATAGGTAACCACATGATCAGCAATATCTTGTTTTAGATCTTTTTTTACCATTCGTACGAAACTCTCCTTACCCTTAATTTAGATACGTATCTATTTCGTTCTATACTTTATAGACGCAAAGGTCTGATAAAAAGTTTTAAATAAATATTAACACAAAAAGGACACCCTTAAATTTGTACCGACCCCCAAAAGTTAGACCAAAAATCTAACAATTGGAGGTCGGTATTTTTATGGCTGCATACAGTTATGAGTTTAAAAAGAAAGTTGTAGATGCATATTTACGTGGCGAAGGAGGTTATACTTTTTTAGCAGAAAAATATGGAGTAAAAAACAGAAGACAAGTTCTCAATTGGGTACATTACTACGAAGAACTTGGTGATGATGGATTAAAACGTTCAAGAAAGAACGAAGCTTATTCTTTTGAATTTAAGCTTGGTGTGGTAGAGTCTTATTTAACAAGTGAGGTATCTTATCAGGAACTGGCTCTTTCGATAGGGATTAATAATAATGCTCTTATCGCTAGGTGGGTAAATGATTATAGAGCGGCTGGTCCTGATGCCTTAAGAGATAAGAAACGTGGGAGAAGGGCTAAAATGAATTCATCAGGTAAGGCTGTTAATATACAACGCCAAGATGATTCAGCTCCTGTTGATACAAGCACTGAGCATGTTAAACAGCTTGAAGCTGAAC